>SXID01000157.1 GCA_005772955.1 Planctomycetia bacterium | reverse complement strand
CGTAGCGGCGCTGTCCCTCCGCGTAGATCGTGTCGCACGCGAGCGACGACTTACCGCTACCGCTCACGCCGGTGAAGACGATCAACTTGTTCCGCGGGAGTTCGAGATTCACTCCGCGAAGGTTATGTTCGCGCGCGCCGCGGACGACGATACTCTTGGTGTCCAGCATGGCTCAGAGACTCCTCCTGAGTGTCGTCGCGCGAAATGGTCGAGAGGGCGAGCGGAGAGAAGGGTACAGATGGCTACTATACGCGCGGCGACCACCGGCGGGTAGGCGAACCCGGTTCGCCGTAGCGGCGCCGCGTGGAACGTTTGGAATGACCGCGTCCGCCGGAAAACAGCCGTGGGTTTCGTTCCGCTCTCGCTAAACTGTCGGCGTGGTATAGTTTTGGTTACACGCGCTGGACGGGTTTTCGGCTTCTTCCGGGAACTTCGGCTCTGGGCGGAACGTCGAACCCGGTAGAAGATCGTGAACGACGACGATCGCCGGCTCATCGCGGACTGTCTGGGCGGCCGACGGGATGCCTTCGGAGAGTTGGTATCCCGATACCAGGCAAGGCTTTATAATTCCGCGCTGCGTCTGGTCAACAGCCCTGAAGATGCCGCTGACGTCGTTCAGGACGCGTTCCTGAGTGCCTACCAGGCGCTGCATACCTTCAAGGGCGACGCCGAGTTTTTTACCTGGCTGTACCGGATCGCGTTTAACACCGCGATCAGTTTGAAGCGGAAGAAACGGCCGTCTGTTAGTCTGGAGAGCCACACGCGGGAGACCGGACTCGACCCCGACGACCGGTCGGAGTACGTGAAGCCGAGTTCCGCTCTCGAACGAACCGAGGACGAGCGGCAGCTACACGACGCGATCGCGAGGCTTTCCCCGGAACACCGTGACGCGCTCGTGCTGAAAGACCTGGAAGGGATGAAGTACGAGGAGATCGCAGAGGTGCTGGGCGTGCCGATCGGGACGATCCGCAGTCGCTTACACCGGGCACGACTGGAACTCCGGGATTTGCTCGTTTCGCTTGACGAGCGCGTGGGCGACCCGGACACGACCGAAGACGAGAACCCCCAAGCTCAACCGCGCCCGACCCCTCGGCGCGATTGAGGCCAACAATATGACCGCCGAGCAACTACAACTGATCACCGCAGCCGTGGACGGGGAACTGTCCACGACCGAGGCCCATGCGTTCCGGCTCCTGATGGCGAGTTGCGTGGAAGCCCGCGTGCTGTTCGCGAAACTCAAGGCCGACAGCGTTCGAGTTCGCGCGTTGCCGCAAGTCGCTCCTCCGGCAGACCTTCAGGCGAAGATTCTGGCGAAACTCGCCGCTGCGACGCCCGCCCCGCGAGTTCGTCCGCAGCCGCACGCTGAACCCAAGACCACACCGACTGCTGTTCCGTCGCGACGCTTCCCATCGTGGCTGCCGGTCGCGGCTGCGGCGGGCGTGTTCTTGTGTCTCGCTGCCGCGTCCTTCGCATTCTTCACGGACCAGGCCACGCCCAAAAATACGATTGCGAAGAACCCCTGGTCGAACGCGCTTCCCGCTCCGCAGAACGATCCGGCAACAGTGCCGTCGCCGACCGCGCCGCAGATCGAACGGCCCGATCCCGCGAACGTTGTCCGCAGCGACGTGCTGCCGGTCCCGCCGGCCCCGACGCCGCGCGTCGTGCCGCCCGAAGCGGTGACGGTTGCCCCGGAACCGCGGACCGTGACGCCGCCCGACCTGATCGGCTTCCCAGTACTTCCGAAACTTCCGCCGATCGAGCGCATCGAAATCCGGCTCCCGTTCCTGCGCCCGGTCGCGGACCTCAGTCGTGAAGACATCAATCAGGAACTGTTCGACGAGATCCGCCGCGACCCGGCGTTCAAGTTCGATCTGTTCGTGCGAGACACGGCTCGCGGGGCGGAGGTGTTCCAGAACGCCGCGAAGGCCAGCGGACTCACAGTGTTCGCGGACGCCGCCACGCTCGACAAGTTGAAGAAGAAACAGGCGCATGCGATCGTGATCTACACCGAGAGCCTGACCGCAGCGGAACTCGCGGCACTGTTCGCGAAGCTCTCCACCGAAGACGCGAAGTTCTCGCCGAGGGTGTGCGACTCGCTCCACGCCACTCCGGTCATTCGTTCCGAAGAGGTGGAACTGAAGGCGATTCTGGGTGTGGATGTGGGTCTTCTCAAGCGCCCGGTTGGGAACGGCACGAGCGGAGCGGTGCAGGGGAGTGACTCGAAGAACGTCAGCGCCGGGACGATCGACAGTGTGGTGAAGTCGGTGTCGAAGGGCGACAAGTCCGCGGTGTTGCTGACCTGGCAGACGACGCACGCGAGCATCGCCCGAACGAACCCCGCGATGTCGGCCGAATTGAAGTCATTCCTCGCGAAGCGCGGCGACCGCAAGCCGAACGCGGTGCCTGCGATCATCGTCATCCGCCCAGTTGGTTGAATCCCTTCTCACTGCGTGGTTCAGGCGGCTGGCCTGCCATCGCTTACGGCAGGCCAACGGTCTGCACCACATTTTGGCTGGCGGCCCACCTGCATCACAACAAGCCGCCGAAATCGCTTGGCTCCCGCACGCTCGCGGGAGTACACTTGCGCCACCTCTCCGACCGATAACACCGGGACACCATGCCAACCCCTAAACACCCGCTCGAACCCCTCACTTCGGAGGAGGTTCGACGCGCAGTTTCTCTTCTCCGCGATGCCGGCCGGGTCACACCGACCACGCGGTTCGTCTCCGTTAGCCTCGAAGAACCACCCAAGGCGCTCGTCCTCGGTACCAACTCGACGGCACCCGACCGCCGGGCGTTCGTCGTGCTGTTCGACAATGCCGCGAACGCGTGTCACGAAGCAACGCTTTCGCTCACCGACCGCAAGTTGCTCGGCTGGAAGCACGTTCCCGGTGCGCAACCGACGATGACGATCGACGAGCAGGTCGAGTGCGAGCAGGCCGTGCTTGCTGATCCAGAGTTCAAAGCCGCACTGAAGCGGCAGTACGGTGTGGAAGACACGTCGCTCGTCATGGTCGACATCTGGAGCGCCGGCAACTACGGCGAACCCGAAGAGAGCAAACGCCGGCTCGCACGCCCCTTGTGCTTCCTGCGCACCGACCCCACTGATAATGGCTACGCGAGACCCATCGAGGGCATCCGGCCGGTTGTTGATCTGAATGAGATGAAGGTGATCAGGGTCGAGGAGTACGGCCACTGGCCGCTACCGCCGCTGCCGGGGAACTACGCCGCGGATCGCGTTCCGAATCAGCGCACTGACATCAAGCCGCTCCAAATCACGCAACCGGATGGGCCGAGTTTCGAGGTCGATGGCACCCAGGTGAAGTGGCAGAACTGGAGTTTCGTGATCGGGTTCAACGCCCGCGAAGGGCTAACGCTCCACGACCTGCGCTACTCCGACCACGGTGCCGCGCGGTCGATCCTGTACCGCGCGTCGCTCACGGAAATGGTTGTTCCCTATGGCGACCCGTCGAACACGCAGTTCCGCAAGAACGCTTTCGACGTGGGCGAGTACGGCATGGGGATGTGTGCGAACAGCCTCACGCTTGGTTGCGACTGCGTCGGCCACATCCGCTACTTCGACGCTCATCTGGCGACGAGCCGGGGCGAACCGCTCACGATCGCGAACGCGATCTGTATGCACGAGGAAGACGCGGGCACGCTCTGGAAGCACACCGACCGCCGGCTGCCCGACCGGCCCGAAGTGCGGCGGTCGCGGCGACTCGTGGTGTCGAGCGTGTCAACCGTCGAGAACTATGAGTACGGGTTCTTCTGGACTCTCTACCAGGACGGCAACATCCAGTTGGAAGTGCGGCTCACGGGGATTCTGTCGCTCGGAACGGCGCACGCGGGCGAAAAGCCGAAGTACGGCACGATGATCGCGCCCCAACTCTACGCGCCCGTTCACCAGCACTTCTTCAACGTCAGGCTCGACTTCGCGCTCGACGGGATCAACAACACGATCCAGCGCGTGGACGTGGCGGCGGACGCACCCGGCCCCGCGAATCCACACGGGAACGCGTTCTCCGCTCGCGCCACCGCGCTTGCAACCGAGAAGCAAGCCCGCGATCACCTGAAACTGGAAACCGCGCGGACATGGCGCGTCGTGAACCCCAACGTTCTCAACGCGGTCGGCGAACCAGTGGGGTACAAGTTCTTTCCGATGGACAACGCGCTGCCGATGGCGACCACCGACGCGTGGTGGCGCCGCCGGGCCGGGTTCGTGAACTATCACGTATGGGTGACGCCGTTCGACGCGGGCGAGAAGTTCGCGGCCGGGGACTACCCGAACCAGAGTACCGGCGGCGACGGCCTGGTGAAGTGGACGGAGAAGGACCGGCCCATCGAGAACACGGACGTGGTGTTCTGGTACACGTTCGGGCACACGCACATTCCGCGGCCCGAGGATTACCCGGTGATGCCTGCGGCGACGATCGGGTTCCTGCTCAAGCCCAGCGGCTTCTTCGCGCTGAACCCCGCGAACGACCTCCCGCCGCCGAAGCCGGTCGCGGCGAAGAGCGCCTGCTGCCACTGACGCGTCACTTCTTGTCGTACTTGGCGAACCAGTCAAGGACGCGGCACAGAACATCTTCGCGGTGGCGCGGTTGGCGGATTCCGTGACCTTCGCCGGGGTAAATCACCAGGTCTGTTGGAATCCCACGATCCTTCACCGCCGCGTAATACGCACGCCCCATCGGGAGCGGACAACGGCGGTCGTCGCGTGCGTGCAGCAGCAGGATTGGGGTCTTCACCTTGTCCACGTAGGTGAGGGGGCTGTACTTGCGGTACTTTTCAGGCACTTCCCACGGTTTCCCGCCGAACTCCCACTCCGTCCAACTCGGGATGTCGCTCAGGCTCCACATCATGTTCAGGTCGGTGACGGCGTTCTGCGCCACCGCGGCGCGGAACTGATGCGTCTGTCCGACGAGCCACGTCGTCATGAAGCCGCCGTAGCTCGTGCCGTAAACGAACAGTCGGTCCTTATCGACGAGTTTGTCCGCGACGAGTTTGTCCACGCCGGTGAGGATGTCGCGCATGTCGCCGCCGCCGAAGTCGCCGCGGTCCGCGTCGATGAACTTCTGGCCGTAGCCGGACGACCCGCGGAAGTTCGGCTGGAACACCGCGTACCCATTCGCCGCGAACAGTTGCAACGTGAAGTCGAAGCCGAGCGTGGAGCGGCTGTGCGGCCCGCCGTGTGGATACACGAGCAGCTTGTAGGGCGGCTTCGTGATAGATTCCGGCGGCAGCGTGAGAATGCCTTCGATGGTGAACTCGTCGCTCTTCCACGAGATGACTTTCTGAGGGGCGATAAGCCGTTCCTTCAGGAACGTATTGCCCGGCGGCGTGAGTTGATTCCGCCGCGTGAGACGCTCGCCGGGCGTTTTGGGTGCGGCGCCTCCCTTCGGCGCAACCGGCGTGAACTCCTCCGACACGCCGTTGGCGATTGCGATCCGTGCGAGTCTGTTGCGCAGACCGTCTTCGGTGGGGATGAGCAGGAATGTGTCGCCGTCCCAGCAATCAACCGGGAGGGGGAAGAGCGGAACGCCGTGCGGCGGGAAGCCCTTCACGGTCGCGTGGTGATCGAACACGATGCCAGCGGTCGTCTTTGTGCTGGATAAGCCGATGATCCCGATGTTGAACGCGTCGCGGTGTGAGCCTTTTCGCGGCACGCTCAGGCACGCGAGTTTCTTCCCGTCCGGGGAGAACCGCGGCGAAACGTCTGGGCCGGGGCCACTTGTCGCCTGCGTGAACCTCCTTGTTGTCACGTCGAGCAAGAAGATGTCGAAGTTCTTGTTGATGCTGAACCGGGCGGATTCGCGGTCGGCAGTGCGGTTCGCGTGGAGAGCCAGTGTCTTGCCGTTCGGGTGCCAGTTCGGGTCGCCGTACCACACGTTGTCGTCGGTGAGTCGCTCGATCTTGCCCGCGGCGCGCTCCGCATTTGGGTCGAGGTGCGCTAACCAGATTTGCGCCGGCCCGTAGCCGGTGTAGCCTTCGCCCTGATCTTCGCGCACGACCGTCACACCATTCGTCTTCTCGGCGGCGGTGCGTGGGTCTTTGCCATCATCGGCGACGAACGCGAGTTTGCTACCGTCCGGCGAGAACGCGAGCCGCCCGTAGAACCCGTCGTTGAAGACGCGACCGTGGGGCTTTTCGCGCCCAGTTAGGGGCACTGCGACACCGCCAGTGGCGGGAATCAGCCAGACGTCGGTCGCGGGGTCGGACTGCGGAGGGACCTGCGGCGTCTGGCTCCAGCCAGTCGGTCGCGAGCGCGTCGAAAGGAATGCGATCCACTTTCCATCCGGCGAGTACACCGGGGCGCGGGCGTCCGGTTCGTCTTTCTCCATCGGTTTCGCCGTTGCCGCGTCGCCATCGACCCGCCACAGCGAAAACCGGTCGACCTTCTGCTTCGCGTCAATCCACTGGCGGACGAAGACGAGCGAGTTGCCGTCCGGAGCGAGTGCCGCGTCTCGCGGGGCGTCGAACTTGTACAGGTCTTCGACCGCGAGCGGCTTCTTCTCCGGCTGTTGCCCGGAAGCCGTGGACGTGGTGAACGACAGCGCGAGGAGAAGCACGCCTAACAAGGCGCGGCGGGAGATAATCTGCATGGGAACCTCCGTGGAGATTCGCGCAGTCTACCGGAGTCATGCGGCGAGCGGAACCGTTTCCGCACCGGTTAAGAGGTGACACGGTTCGCGTTCGCGTAGATGTTCATGCCCAACGTGCGCAGGAAACCGATGAGCGTGATTCCGAATCGCTCTGCCAGTTCCACCGCGAGCGACGACGGCGCGCCCACGGCCGCGACGACCGGAATGCCAGCGACGATGGCTTTCTGGACCAACTCGTAACTGACCCGGCCCGACACCAACAGCACGTGGTCCGCGAGCGGCACGCGGCCCTCATTGAGCGCCCAGCCGACGAGTTTGTCCAGCGCGTTGTGCCGTCCCACATCCTCGCGTACCGCGACGAGTTCCCCTTCGGCCGTGAACAACCCGGAGGCGTGAACGCCGCCAGTGCGCGCAAACGTGGGTTGGGCGGCGTGCAGGCGTTCGGGCAGTCCGTTCAACACGCTGCGCGCGACCGTGAGCGCCGAACGCACCGGGATGCCCTGCACCTCGATCGACGCGAGCGACTTCTTCCCGCAGATGCCGCAACTCGAGTTGCTGAAGAACAGGCGATCCGCTTCCAATGCGCGCCGTGACACCATCAACTGCACGTTCAGCACGTTAGCATGGTCCGCGTCGCTGGCCTCAAGTGGGCGCTCGATCGAGATGACATCGTCGGCGTCGGTTATGATGCCTTCACCGAAGAGGAACCCTGTTACCAACTCTTGGTCGTGTCCCGGCGTCCGCATCAGCACAGTCATCGGCTTTCCGCTGATGCGCACTTCGAGCGGGGCTTCCACCGCGACGGCATCGTCGCGTGCGGTTCCCGCTTCTCCGGTTGCGAGCGTGAGAACTCGTGCAGGCGCGACTGGTCCGCCCGTGCCCGGAGTTCGTTGATTGTTTGCTTCACTGGATCGCATAAAACATCCTCGCTCTTCGATTCTACGCCGTTGCCGATCAGGTGAATCCGATGAAAGCCAGCAAGCGTGGGTCGCGCTACCTCCGAATCACCGAACCGATGGTTCGCGATAACGGCCAACTCCGCCCCGCGAGTTGGGACGAGACGCTCGACCGCGCCGCGCGCGGCTTGAAGCGAGTCGTCGCGGAACACGGGCCGTCATCGGTCGGGCTGTTCAGTTGCTCGAAGAGCACGAACGAGATGAACTTCGTCGCGCAGAAGTTCATGCGCACGGCGGTCGGCAGCAACAACATCGACAGTTGTAATCGAACTTGACACGCCCCGAGTGTCGTCGGTCTGGCGACAACCTTCGGGATGGGCGGTGGGACCAATTCCTACAGTGAGATTGAGAACACGGAAGTGATCCTCTTGTGGGGGTCGAACGCGCGCGAAACGCACCCGATCTTCTTCCACCATTTGCTGAAGGGCGTTCACAACGGAGCGAAACTCTACACGATCGACCCGCGGCGCACGAGCTCCGCGCGGTGGGCGGATTCGTGGCTCGGCCTCGACATCGGTTCGGACATCGCGCTCGCGAACGCGGTCGGCCGCGAGATCATCGCCGCAGGGCTGCACCACCAGGAGTTCATCGAACACGCGACTACCGGCTTTGAGGAATACGCACGCGTGGTCGAATCGTACACGCTCGAATACGCGGAGCGCGAAACCGGCGTGCCCGCGAACGTGATTCGCGAAATGGCCTACACTTATGCGACGGCCAAGACGGGCATGATCTGCTGGACGCTCGGAATCACCGAACACCACAACGCCGTTGACAACGTGTTGTCACTCATCAACCTAGCGCTCCTCACGGGGAAAGTGGGGCGCTACGCTTGCGGGCTGAACCCGCTTCGCGGGCAGAACAACGTGCAGGGCGGTGGCGACATGGGCGCGCTCCCCGACCGGCTGCCGGGCTTCCAGCACGTCGAGGTGGATGAGTACCGGCACAAGTTCGAGGCGAAGTGGGGCGCAACGATCCCGCCGAAACGCGGCAAGAATCTCACGCAGATGTTCGAGGCGATGGCGACGAAGGAATTGCGCGCGCTGTACGTGATTGGCGAGAACCCGCTGCAATCTGAAGCGGACCAGAACCACGCGAGGCACCTGCTCGAAGATCTCGATTTCATGATCGTGCAGGACATATTCCTGACCCGCACCGCGGAACTCGCGCACGTGGTGTTGCCCGCGGCGGCGGCGTGGTGCGAGTCCGAAGGCACCGTGACCAACAGCGAACGCCGCGTTCAGCGCGTACGGAAAGCGATGGAGCCACCGAAGGGTGCGCGCGACGACATCAGCATTCTCTTTGAACTCGCGAAGCGGATGGGCCGCGACTGGGGTACGCCGAACTCCGAAGCGATCTGGGACGAACTTCGTGCGCTGAGTCCGGTGCACGCGGGGATGAGTTACGCGCGCCTCGAAGCCGCGAAGGGGCTTCAGTGGCCGTGCTACGACGAGACGCACCCCGGCGAACTGTTCCTGCACAGCCGGTTGTGGGAACAACCACTGACCGGGCCGCGGGTCGCGTTCAACCCGGTCGAACACGATCCGCCCGTTGAGCGGCTCACGCCCGAGTACCCGTTCCGGCTCACGACCGGGCGCAGGCTTTCCGAGTACAACACCGGCGTGCAGACCGCGGGCTACGACTCGCCGCTGCGCCGACCCGAGACGCTCGACCTCGCACCCGAGGACGCGGAACGCCTCGGTGTGCGCGAAGGGGAATTGGTTCGCGTGTCGTCGCGCCGCGGCACGGTTGATGTCGCGGTTCGCGTCGATGACTGCTTGCGCCCCGGTATGACCTTCATGACGCTTCACTTTCAGGACGATGTCGCGACGAACGTACTGACGATCGACGCGACCGACCCGAAGTCCGGCACCGCGGAGTTCAAGGCCGCGGCAGTGCGTGTCGAGCGCCTCTGAGGTTCTGCCTTTCGCGGCTTGCCGCGTAGCGTTGGATAGACCCATGGACTTACGCATTGCCGGTCCCGACCCAACGCCCGACGAGCGAGCCGCGGTCGATTCCATTCTCGGTCAGGCGGTCAGCGCATGGGCGGGTGGCACGCGCGATCTCGACACCGAAAGCCACAGCGCGCACGTTGGCGGTCACGAAGCACGCTCACGTCGCGAGCTGCTGTTGCCCGCGCTGCACGCGGTCCAAGATCGCTTTGGCTGGGTTCCGCCCTCTGCGATGAACTACATCTGTCGGCGCCTGTTGGTTCCGCCCGCGGAGGCGCACGGCGTCGCGACCTTCTACCATCTCTTCTCCCTCACCCCGCGACCGCCTGCTGTGATGCACGTGTGCGACGACATCGCGTGCCGCGTCAGTGGAGCGGAAGGAGTCTGCCGAGAGTTGGCGAACACGACCACCGCCTGGCAGCGCAGCCCGTGTCTTGGGCAATGCGAACGCGCTCCGGCATGGCTCGTGATTGCTTCGGGTGACACACCTCGCGCGAAGGAAGCTACTAGCCTCGATGCGCTACTGCGTTCGACCCCGCAATCGGGCACACCTGGACTGCGATTAATTCAGCGCATCGGGCAAGTCGATCCCGAAAGCCTCACTGCGTATCAGGCAACACGTGGCTACGAAGCGCTTCGCAAGGCGGTCGTGCTCGGCGCGGAAGCGGTTATTCGCGAAGTCACCGTGTCGAAGTTGATGGGCCGCGGCGGTGCGGCGTTCCCGACCGGGCGAAAGTGGGACGCGGTCGCGAAGGCACCGGTTCACCCTCACTACCTCGTGTGCAACGCGGACGAGAGTGAGCCGGGCACGTTCAAGGACCGGATCGTAATGGAGGGTGACCCGTTCGCGCTGGTTGAGGGCATGACCATCGCGGGGTTCGCGACAGGAAGCGAGAAGGGGTATCTGTACATCCGCGGCGAGTACCCGCTCGCGGCAATGCGGATGCAGACAGCCATCGACGCGGCTCGCGCAGCCGGCTTACTGGGCGCGAACGTGATGGGCGCGGGTTTTGCTTTCGACATCGAGATTCGGCGAGGGGCTGGGGCGTACATCTGCGGCGAAGAAACCGCGCTGTTCAACTCAATCGAAGGCAAGCGCGGCGAACCGCGGAACAAGCCGCCGTTCCCGGTTCAGAGTGGGTTGTTCGGCAAACCGACCGCGATCAACAACGTCGAAACGCTCGTGAATGTGCCGCTTATCGTGCGCGAGGGTGGCGAGGCGTTCGCGGGCATCGGCACGAGCGGTTCGACTGGGCCGAAGTTGTTCTGCGTGTCGGGTCACGTCGAGCGCCCCGGCCTGTACGAACTTCCGTTCGGCCCGACGCTCCGCGACGTGATTGCACTTGCGGGCGGTGTTCGCGGTGGGAAGCCGATTCGCGCGATTCTGCTTGGCGGTGCGGCCGGAGTGTTCGTCGGCCCGGACAAACTCGACATGCCGCTGACGTTTGAAGGCACTCGCGCGGCCGGTGCGACGCTCGGTTCTGGTGTGGTGATGGTGTTCGACGAGAGTGTTGATCTCGCGGATATTCTGGGCCGCATCGCGGAGTTCTTCCGCGACGAGTCGTGCGGGCAGTGCGTGCCGTGCCGCGTCGGAACCGTTCGCCAGGAAGAACTGCTTCAGAGGTTGCGCGCGGGTGCCCCGATCGGCAGTTACAAAGACGAGATCGCGCTCTTCAAGGAGATTGCTCAGGTGATGCGCGACGCGTCCATCTGCGGCCTCGGTCAGACCGCTGCGAACGCGATCGAGTCGGCGCTCATCACGCTTGACCCCGTGCCGCGCAATGGGAGCCGCTCGTGAACGACGAATCGTATTGGTTTCGGCCGCCGCCGCGGTCGCGTGAACTCCCAATGGCCCCGGTTCGAGACGAACCGCCACCGGTCGAAATCACCATCGACGGGCGCGCGCTCCACGCCTCGCCGAACGCCACCATCCTCGAAGTGTGCCGCCGCATCGGGATCGACACGCCGACGCTGTGCTACCTCGAAAACCTCACGCCGGTGAACGTGTGCCGCGTGTGCGTGGTCGAAGTGGTCGGGTCGCGCACGCTCGTGCCCGCGTGCTCGCGCCGCGTCGAAGGTGGCATGGTGATTCTGACCGATTCGCCGCGCGTGCGGCTGTCGCGGAAGATGGTGCTGGAGTTCCTCGGTTCGTCCGTTGATCTCTCCACAGCGCCACAGGCGAGGGGCTACTTGGCGCGATATGAAGCCTCACCGACGCGCTACGGTTCCCCTGCGCCACCCGCGAGCGCGAACGAACGCGACCAGCGCGAACCGGGCCACCACCGCGCCCCTTCGGGCGAGACTTCCGAAACGGTCGCGCAACCAACGAAGGTCGACAACGACCTGTACATTCGCGATTACTCGAAGTGCATTCTCTGTTACAAGTGCGTCGAAGCGTGCGGCACGGACGCGCAGAACACGTTCGCCATCGCGGTCGCGGGTCGCGGGTTCGACGCGCGCATTTCCACCGAACTGAACGTGCCGTTGCCGGACTCGGCGTGCGTGTACTGCGGCAACTGCATTGGCGTGTGCCCGACCGGTGCGCTGATGTTCAAGAGCGAACACGACATGCGGAAAGCCGGCACCTGGAACGAGCCAGCGCAGACGCAAACCGACACCATCTGCTCCTACTGCGGCGTCGGTTGCACGCTCACGCTCCACGTGCAGGACAACACCATCGTGAAGGTCACGTCGCCGATGGACGTGTCCGTGACGCACGGGCACCTGTGCATCAAGGGGCGATTCGGGTTCGAGCACGTGCAGAACCGTCAGGACGAACCGAAGTAGCTCGCGCATTACTTGCTTGCGTCGCGCCGCTTGCGCGGCTATCACTCTTCCATCTCCGCCCCGCGATACGCACCGAATTTCCCCATGAAGACCGCGGCCTGCCGCACTCTACGTAACACGCTCGCCTCTGATCGCCCCACGTTCGGGCTCTGGGTCACGCTTGAGGCACCCGCGGTCACCGAGATGGCCGTGGCGCTCGGCATGGACTTTGTTGTCATCGACGCGGAACACGGGCACCTCGACTGGAAAGAGATCGCGGAACACATTCGCGCCACCGTGCGGAGCGAAACCGTCGCGCTCGTGCGGCTCGCGGAGCTCAACGCCGGCGCCATCAAGCGCGCCCTCGACATCGGCGCCGACGGTGTCGTGATCCCGTGGGTGGAAACAGCGGAGCAACTCGCACAGGCGGTGCGGTTCGCACGCTACCCGCTCGCCGGCGTTCGCGGGATCGGGGCGGAACGCGCGACCGCGTGGGGGCAGGCGCTCGCCGAACACGCGACCGAAGCGAACGAACACGTCTTCGTCGTGCCGATCATCGAGACGGTGAAGGGCGGGCAAAACCTCGCCGCGATGATTGAAGTCGAAGGCGCTGAGCTATTCTGGTTCGGCCCGGCGGATTACTCCGCGTCCGCGGGTCATCGCGGGCAGTGGGAAGGGCCGGGCATCGCGGACGCGATCATTCGCGCGAAGGACGCGCTCCGCGCCGCGGGGAAGAACTGCGGGGTCGTCGCGACCAGCGACGAGAACGTTCAGCAACGGCTCGCGCAGGGGTTTCGCGCCATCGGGTTGGGCTTCGACACGGGGTTGATGCTCCGCGCGTTGCGCGCGTCGCTCGCGGGTGTGGATCGCGACCGCGCGATGTCCGCTGACCTGTCGCTCGACACGACTCATGGCAGCAACAGGGGGCTGACGCCCTCCGCTCGCCAAGAAACTGCGAAGCCGTTTCGCGTCGCGCTCACCGGCGACTTCTTCACCGCGGACGGCACCGCGAAGTACCGCGACATCGGTCTCGATCAGTTTAACGGAACGGCCATTCAGGTTGAACCGTTCGCGGAGCATCGCGAGGAGATCGGCGCGAACCAGCTCGCGGGCGCGAACGGTGTGATCGTGTTGACGCCGCGTGTCACTGTCGCGAGTTTGCTGAACACGCCCGATCTGCTCGCGGTCGGTCGCTTCGGTGTGGGCTACGACACCGTGGACGTGGCCGCTTGCACTGCGGCGGACGTGCTGCTATTCATCGCCACGAGTACGGTTGACCGCCCCGTTGCTGAGGCGACCGTCGGGTGGATGCTCGCGCTCACGCACCACGTTCGCACGAAGGACCGGCTCGTGCGGGAAGCACGATGGGATGACCGCAGCGGGTACATGGGGAGCGAACTACGCGACCGCACGCTCGGCGTGGTCGGCTTCGGCGGCATCGGTCGCGCGCTGGTGAAACTCCTCACTGGCTTCGGCATGAACGCGCCGCTCGTGTTCGACCCGTTCCTGACGCCCGCGGAAGCGGCGAAGCACGGTGCGCGGCTGGTCCTGCTCGACGAACTGCTCGCGGAAGCCGACTTCGTCTCGATCCACTGTCCGTTGACCGAAGCGACCCGCGGTCTGATCGGCGTGCGGGAACTTTCGTTGATGCGACCGACCGCGTACCTTCTCAACACCGCTCGCGGTGGGATAGTCGATGAGGTCGCGCTCGAAGCCGCGCTGCGAGAGAATCGTATCGCGGGGGCTGCACTCGACTGCTTCGTGGGTGAACCGCTGACCGCCCCGCCCGCGTTCGCGGCACTCGATAACGTGGTGCTCGCACCGCACTGTATCGCGTGGACGAACGAACTCTTCCGCGACATCGGGCGCGCCGCCTGCGATGGGATGCGCGCGCTCGCCGAAGGGCGTGTGCCGCGCGGCGTGGTCAACCGCGAAGTGCTCAATCGCCCCGGTTTTCAAGCGAAGTGGAAACGTCTTCTCCACTAGCCCGCAGCGCAAGCAAGGGTGTAACGGATAGCCCTTGCTCGCGCCTGCGGGCTGGTGACCAACCCAACGAGGGCTTCTCCCATGCGACGTGCGGTTTTCGTTCTCCTCCTGCTCGCAAGTCCCTCTGCCGCGGCCGACCCGATTGTGCCGCCGGACGCGAAACTGGAAACAGTTTTCGACGGCGGACTGGTACTCACGGAGGGCGTCGCGGTCGCGTCCGACGGCATGGTCTACTTCAGTGACATCACGTTCACGCACGTCTCGAAGGCCGCCAAGCAACCGGTCGAGGCCGGGCACATCTGGAAGTTCGACCCAAAGACCGGGAAGACCGCGATCTTCCGCTCGCCGAGCGGCATGTCGAATGGTTTGAAGTTCGACGCGAACGGCGACCTGCTCGCGGCCGAGGGCGCCGACTTCGGCGGGCGCCGGCTCACTCGTACCGACATGAAGACCGGCAAGACGTACATCGTCGCGGGACTCTACAACGACAAGCCGTTCAACTCGCCCAACGACATCACTATCGACGAGAAAGGGCGCATCTACTTCAGTGATCCGCGATACCTCGGGCACGAGCCGATCGACCAACCGGTGCAGGCCGTGTACCGCGTCGATACCGATGGCACTGTGGCTCGCATAATCACGGACGCGGGAAAGCCGAACGGCGTCGCGATCTCGCCCGACCAGAAGACGCTGTACGTGGTCAGCAACGACAACGGCAGCACCGGCATTGGTCGGCTGCGAATGAAAGACGATAAGGGCGGCGAAGAGCCAACGAAGAAGGGCGCAATGACGCTGATGGCCTACGACCTCGCCTCTGACGGCACCGCGAAGTTCCGCAAGACCCTCGTGGACTACGCCCCACAGGATGGCCCGGACGGGCTGGTGTGCGACAAGGCGGGTAACCTGTACGTCGCGGTGCGCGACGAGAAGAGACCCGGCATTTGCGTGTACTCGCCGGAAGGGAAGGAGATCGGTTACATCAAGACGGAACTGCCCACGAATGTCGGCTTCGCACGCGGCGCCGACGCGAACGTGCTGTACATCACCGCGGGCAAGAGCCTGTACCGCATCAAGTTGAACGCCCAGGGCTACCACCTCCCGCCGAAGAAGTGAGGTCCTCGTCGCGATGCTGCGAGCGGTTTTCCGCCGCTTGTGGGGTCGCGGGGAGGCGGTTGCGCTGTAGAGATTTAGCTCATCCGGCTTGAGCCGAGTTTGCGTCTTCGTCACCGATGAGTTGACGTGGCTCTTTGGCGCCGGGTGGGAGCTTCCTGGTTCCGAACGAACCCTCTTGGCGTTGGGCTCTCGTCAACAGCGTCGCGAACGTCTGGTGAACGATCAGCACCGCGATCACATGAACGTCCGTTGTGTCGACGTTGGTTGAGTGCCTCGAGTAGCTGCGCGTCGGGGATGGCACGCAACGCCTCATTGATGGTGGCGAGCGTGGGCGAGATTTCGAGTTCGTCCCAGGGGAACAGGGGCTTAGTGGCGTGAATGCGCATGTCGTCCTCCGGCGTGAATGCGTGTTCGGAGGAGTGACACGCAAGCCTTGCCCGCGCAACGGAGGAGTTGGGTAGAAATCACGAAATCTCATCGACAAGACGAGATAAACCGCTTGAACGCCAAGATGACGGGGTAACGCGATTTTCCTACTGCCAACAACACCTACGATTCCCGCCAGCCCAAGAACGCGCAAGAGCCTCGCTCAAATGCCGCAACTATTGACAGTTGCCCCTCGGAGAAGTACCATTCTCCTATCAAGCACCCATAGCTCAACTGGATAGAGCATCGGTCTACGGAACCGAAGGTT
>SXID01000156.1 GCA_005772955.1 Planctomycetia bacterium | reverse complement strand
CGTTCGAGATCAAGACGATTCTGTACTGGCTGTTCCGCAGCGGCGGGAACGGGAAGCCGGCTCAGTAAATCGCGATGTTCGGGAACCGTTCGCGCGCTCCGCTCAGGAGACACGGTTCCTCGTGGCCCAACGTGCCCGGCAGTTGCGGTAGCTCCGCGTACCAATCGTCCCTACTCGTCGAGCAACACGGACGACCGCGTTCGCGCTTCCGTGACCGTGGGATACGTGGGCACTGGTTCCACGCTTCGCACGGAAGCCGGATATACTGGCTCGCTCGGAGTGGTCGTTCTCTTCCAGCCAGTCTGCGTACACGAGCCGCGCGGTATCGTCCGCGGGCTGCTCACAAAGCGCGCGAAACAGCGCATCGCCATCGTTGGTCATGAGCGGAACTCCGAGTACACTCGTGTTCGTACCCGATCATACCCGAGGTGACCAATGAACCCAACCCGACGCGACGCGCTCGCCACGATGGTCGCTCTCACAGCCTCGGGGGGCTTATGCCCCCCGCTCGCCACGGCGGCAGATGAAAGCAAACTCACGCTCGCGACGTTCGACACGGAGATAACCATCCCCATCGGGCACCCGTGCATGGGTGGCGGCATCGCGCCCGCGAAGGAGATCGTGGACCCGCTGCTCGCACACGGGTTCGTCCTTCAAGGAGCCGGCAAGCCGGTGGTGTTCGTCGCGCTCGACTGGTGCGAAGTTCGCAACGGCGCGTATGAGTTGTTCCGCGACAAGATCGCGAAGGCCGTCGAGACGGATCCGGTTCGCGTGATGCTGTGTTCCCTTCACCAACACGACGCGCCCATCATGGATGTCGAGGCGCAACAACTTCTGGAGAAGCACAAAGCGAAGGGCGCGATCTGCGACCTCGCGTTCCTGGAGAAAGCGGTGTCGCGCGTCGCGGACGCGGCGAAGACGTCGCTCAAGAGTGCGAGGCCGGTCACGCACATCGGGACCGGAGAGGCGAAGGTGGACAAGGTCGCGTCGAATCGGCGCTACCTCGATGAGGAAGGGAAAGTCCGGTACAACCGCATGTCCGCGAGCCGCGACCCGAAGATTCGCGCGGGCGAAGAAGGCACCATCGACGCGATGCTGAAGACGCTGAGTTTCTGGAACGGCGACACCGCGCTATGCGGCCTTTCCGCATACGCGACGCACCCGATGAGCTACTACGGGCGCGGCGGCGTGACCGCGGACTTCGTCGGGATGGCGCGCAAGAAGCGGCAGTCCGACACGAAAGGCGCGATGCAGATGTACGCGAGCGGGTGCAGCGGGAACGTGACTGCGGGCAAGTACAACGACGGCGACACGGCCAACCGCGCTATTCTCGCCGACCGCATTCACGCGGCGATGAGCGCCGCGTGGAAAGCAACCAAGAAGACCCCAGTGAAGGACGTGAGCTTTCGCTCGGTGCCGCTCACACTCGAAGCGCGCACGACGGAAGGCTTCTCGGAAGAGGCGCTCACGAAGAAGCTGAAGGACGACCCGAAGCCGTTCGGGCAGTGTCTCGCGGCGCTCGGTCTCAGTTGGAAGAAGCGGTGCGATGCGGGCAAGCCGATCGACCTTCCCGTACTCGACTTCGGCGGAAGCGTGATCGCGCTTCTGCCGGCCGAAAGCTATGTCGAGTACCAACTCGCGGCGCAGAAGGCTCGGCCGGACGCGTTCGTGCTAGTCGCGGGGTATGGCGAGTGCGGACCGGGGTACATCCCGATCGAGCGCGCCTGGAAGGAGAACGACGGCAACCTGAGCGACTGGTGTTGGGTCAACCCAGGCAGCGAGAAACGCATGACCGAAGCGATCGAGAAGGCGCTGAAGAAGTGACATTTTCAGAATAGGACACGTCTGGCGAGTAGGTGAGAGTGTGTGTTGGGTTGGTTTGGAGTCACCACGATAAAGTGGGCAGCGTGTAGTGGTTGGTTTGGTAATGCGTACACGCGTACTCCTCTGGGGCAACGTTCCCCGGGATGCAAGTGCTTTCGGATCGTGCGATCCGTCACCTCGTCGCGGCGATCGCGCGGCGCCAGCACAGGTGCGACAGGAACGCCGCGGCGCTCAACCCCACCGCGAGCAGCCAACCCGTTGTGCCGTGGCGCGCGAACCAACTGCTCCCGCCACCGCAGGACGATCGTGGTGAACACCGCGAGCCACCCGAGTGCGCCGCCGCCGAACACCGCCGGGTGCTGCGCAAGCAGTGGATACGCGATCGGGTTGTACTCAGCCGCTGCTGCGTAGTCGCCAGCCCAGTACGCCTCCGGTTGGCCCGCGAGCGTGAGCGAAAGGTCGCCCAGGTACAGGCACACCGCCGGCAGCAGCAACCAGAGACGGGCACGCATGTCGTCACCGAAGCAAGCCGTGAGCGCAAGGTGGAAATCGCCCCGCTTGCGACGTGTTCCCAGCTTACCATCTTCGGCTGACGTCGTCCTCACGCACGGCCGGGCGTCCAACCCGCAAATGTTACCCACGTTGCGTACCTGAAACGTTCGTCCTGGTTTCTGGATAAATTCCGCGCGTCGCGTTGCCGACCTTTTGGGGGTTCCTATACTGCCTGCGCTCCGAATTGCTCTCGCTGCCGGATGTCCGGCAGAACCTCGCCGGTCGCCGTTTGCCCGCGTGGGGCGAGCGCGGTGAGGCCCGCTGTTTTGCGGGCTAGCAGAACGGTCGAAAGGGTCGAGCCATGAGCAGCGCGTTACTTTTCGAAGTGGATTTCATCGAGGAACTGCGGCTCCGCCGCTGGGCGCGCGAAAATTATGTGCCCACCGATGAGCGCGACACCGCCTGGCATCCGATCATTCTGGAAGAGATGCGCCGCAAGGACGGGGAAGTGAGCGAGTCCGTGCTGGTCGGGTAAGCCCGCCGGTCGTTCCGCCGACCCACCCGACGCATCGGGTGGGTTTCTTTTTTTTGGTGTGGGCCTCTGGCCTGCATCGTGGGAGCAGGCAGGACGCCTGCGCCACAAGTTCCGGGATCGGGCGACAAGGAGGTTGCGAGATGGGATTTTTCGCAGGACGGGCGACGTTTTTGCGATTCAAGGTGAACGGCCCGGCGCCGCGGCAGTTCGATGACGAACACCTCGCCAGGCTCACCGACCGGCAGGCCGGGCGGTCGCGAATTGCATCCGCCGACGGCGTCGAAACCGGCTGGACCGCCGGTGAACACATCCTCGACACCGAGTTCGACTTCGCCAAGAACATCATCAACGACACGCTCACGTTCGACCTCCGTGTCGATACGGACAAGCTGCCAGGGGATCTGCTGCGCGCCTACTACGCGGTGGAACTGAAGGCTCTCTCGAAGAACAATCCGAGCGGGTTCGCGAGCGCGCGCCAGAAGCGCGAAGCCAAGGAGATTGCGCGCGGCCGACTGGAGCAGGAGTCGAAGGACGGGCGCTACCGCAAGCGAAAGTGCGTCCCGGTTCTGTGGGATCGCTTGACCAACGAAGTGCTGTTCGGTGCCACATCGCTCACGCAGGTGGACCGGTTGTGCAGCCTGTTCGAGCAGACGTTCGGCGCCGAACTGGAGTGCGTCACAGCGGGCCGACGCGCGTACCACCTCGCCGAGATTAACTCGCGCACGCGGTTGGTGGACGACTCCGCGCCGAGCGCGTTCGTGACCGGTTCCGCGGCGGATGTCGCGTGGATCGCCGACGAGAGCAGTCGCGACTTCATCGGCAACGAGTTCCTACTGTGGCTCTGGTACTACACCGACGTGGAATCCGACACGATCAAGCTCGCGGACAACTCCGAAGTGACGCTGATGATCGCGCGCACGCTGAACCTGGAGTGCCCGCGCGGCCAGACCGGGCACGAGACGATCACGCACGAAGGCCCGACTCGCCTGCCGGAAGCGCGGCGTGCGATTCAAAGCGGCAAGCTCCCGCGAAAAGCCGGCTTGACGCTCGTTCGCCACAGCGAGCAGTACGAACTGACGCTGCACGCCGAGACGCTGGGCGTGGCCGGCGCGAAACTCCCGCCGCCCGACGAAGCCGCGGACGCACGCGGGAAGTTGGACGACCGCGCGAACCAACTTCGTGCGCTGATCGAAACGCTCGATCTCCTCTACGACGCGTTCGGTCAGAAGCGGTTCGGCCGCGAGTGGGAGAAGGAACTGCAAGGAATGCAGAAGTGGTTGAAGCGAGAGGAACGCCGCGCGGCGTGAGACGCGACGTGTGCAGACGGTTCCCACCATTCCGCCGCGACGGCGCGGCGGAATCTACCCGGAGCCGCGAGCGTGTCTATTCCGCGTCAGTGCCCGCTGCCGTTGGCGATTGGCGTCGCGGGCACGACGGTCCCGAAACCCACAGCGCGCGACTTCCGTGAGGCCAATTCCTGACGGTTCTCGCGGAACTGGTCCATCGCACGGTCCCAGTCCCATTTCCCGTCGTGCAGGAAGAGAAGAATGAGGAGGTTCTTCACCTCTTCTACCTCCGCGAAGCTGTACCCGTCGGTCTGTGAAACCGCGTGTTCGGCGTCGATGCCGGCTTGCACGTCGGCGTGCCACCGCTTCACCAGTTCGCGCCGCAGGGCGGCGTCTGGCGGTTCGAGGTGTAGCACCACGTCGATGCGGCCCGGGCGCTTGAAGGCCGGGTCGATCAGTGTCATCGAACAGTTCGTCGTGAAAACGTAGGCGATGCCCTCGTTCACCTCGATGCCGTCGAGGGCGCTGAGGAACACAGCCTGGTCTTCGGTTTCGCCCACCGTGTTGCGGTCGCGAAGTGCGATGTCCATGTCGTCGAAGAAGATCACCCCGCGACGGCCGACCGAGAACAGTTCCTTCACCGCTTCGACCGGGTCGGCGGAACCGCGTGCTGAGCGGTACGTGTCCGGTGTCACAAGCCGGTACTCGTAGCCGAGGCGCAGGCACTCGCGCCAGAGCCACCGGCACGCGCTCGTCTTGCCGTTGCCCGGCGGCCCGGTGAGAAGAATCCCGCGCTTCGCGCGCCCGCCCAAATCTTTGATCCGTTGAAGATTCTTTCGATCGAGGAAACCAAGCGTGTTCTGCTTGAGCGTGTCGAGTTGCTCTGTCAGCAGCACCGGCGGCTCGCCCTCCGGTTCCTTCGTGCGGTGCGACCTGATCGCCTGTTTGAAGAGCTTCAGGTAGTCGCCCTTCGAGACGATGAAGAAGTCGTAACTCCCGGCCTGCCCGAACGGGGCGACGCAGCGCGCGAACGTGATCCCCTCGACGCTGTACTGGCGGATGCCGAATTGCACGCCAGGCCAGTATTTCCGGCTCACTCCAATCCAGTCGCGTGTGAGTACGCCGTCGATGGGCAGCAGTGGACCGCGGGTCGCGTTCTGGATGAGCGGGTAGTACAGCCCGCTGGCGACGAACGCCACGGGGTCGGTGATCCCGGTGGCCTTCGCCACCGCGTCGAGGATGTAGCGGTGGTTCGAGGTGTATTGGTCGAGTGTCATGCTGGGTGGCGCGGCCCGGGGTGTAGGGTGTCGCAATGACACATCATTCTACACACCGGTTCGCGTGCCGCGCAGTGTTGGCGTTGCCGCGAAGTCGCAACTCCGGTTGAATGAGTAACAGCGGGGCGTGGCCGAATGGAACTGATATCTCCCGCCTCGACCCGGATCAGCGCGTGACGTCTCTCCACGCCCCGCCATTCTTCACTTCGAGGTAACACATAATGACCACCGCTTCACGCTTCGACATTGCATTGCTCGAATCGGCCCAACGCGTTCCCGGCAAACCGCGACACAAGACGCGCGAGGTGAAGGTCGGCTCTGTTGTCATCGGTGGGGACAACGCCATCGCGGTGCAGTCGATGACCACCACCGACACCTACGATGTCGAAGGCACCATCAAGCAGATCCACGCGCTGGAAGAAGCCGGCTGCGAACTGGTTCGCGTGACCGTGCCGAAGCCCGAAGACGCCGGCGCGCTCTCGCAGATCAAAGCGAAGATCGGCATCCCGCTCATCTGCGACATCCACTTCGACTACAAGATGGCGCTCGCGGCGCTTGACCACCCCGTGGACAAGATTCGCATCAACCCGGGCAACATCAACAAGGCCGGCGACACCACACAGGAGCGGTTCCGGCAGGTTGTCCGCAAGGCGAAGGACCGGGGCATCCCGATGCGAATCGGCGTGAACGCGGGCAGCCTCGAAACCGAGTTCAACCTGAAGTACGGGTTCCCGTGCCCCCCCGCGATGGTCGAAAGCGCGCTCCGCTACATCGAGGTCGCCGAGAGCGAGGGTTACCGCAATATCATCGTGTCGCTGAAGTCCTCCGACGTGCTGGTCGCGGTGGAAGCCTATCGGCTGTTCGCGCAGATGTGTGACTACCCCACGCATATCGGCATCACAGAGGCGGGCAAGCCGCCATACGCGGTGACAAAGAGCGCCGCGGGCCTCGCGCCGATCCTCCTCGATGGCAGCGGCGACACCATCCGCATTTCGCTGCTGGGCGACCCGGTCCCAGAAATCGCCGCCGCGTTTGACATCCTGCAAGCAACCCAACGCCGCGTGCGCCGACCGGAACTGATCGCGTGTCCGACGTGTGGACGACTCGCGATCGACCTGGAGAAGATCATCGCGGAACTCGAAGGCCGACTTCAGGGGAAGCGCCTGCCGGTGAAGATCAGCGTGTTAGGGTGCGTTGTAAATGGCCCCGGTGAGGCACGCGAGGCCGACATTGGCATCGCGGCCGGCAACGGCCAGGGGATGATCTACCGCAACGGCGAGATGGTTCGTCGTGTTGCGGAAGCCGAAATCGTGGATGCATTGATGGAGGAACTCGCGCGCTGGGAGCGCGAAAATCAACACCGGATCCCGAAGACCACCGACGCGACCGGTCTGGGCCGGCGCAAACTGCCGGTCGTCTGACACGCCGGTGCCGCCCGACACGTTCGGTTCGATGTGGCCGAAGAGCCTCACCCCCGAATGGGTTAATGAACCGCTCACGCCCGGCGCGGTTGAGTATCACGGGCATCGCCATCGTTCGGCGCAACGGTTCCCGGACCGCTCCCGTTCTGTCCCGACACGAGCATCCCATGCGTTTCGCTCGTCGCGATCACCACGAAGGCACCGCGCCCCGCGTCGGGCTGTGCGTGCGCGGCTTCACGCTGATCGAGTTATTGGTCGTGATTGCGATCATCGCGGTACTGATTGGGCTATTACTTCCAGCGATCCAGCGCGTGCGACAGGCAGCGGCACGTGCTTCCGACATGAACAACATCAAACAGTGCGGCATAGCGACGCACCACTCCAACGATGTGAACGGCCGACTGCTCGCGCTCATCGGCACCCGCTACACCGCGGGTTCCGGGAACGCGACCGCGTGGCTCCTTGTCTCCTACTGGGTGCTGCTCACGCCATACCTCGAACAGAGCGGCGTGTTCAACGGCGTGAGCACCGCGACCGACGCCTGGGCGAAGGTGCCGATCAAGACGTACACGTCGCGGAATGACCCGACCACGCTCGACGGCATTGGGGCCGACGGGTTGCCCGTCGGAAACTACGCCGCGAATGGTTATATCTTCGGGCTGCCGACCGCCGGTGCTAGCGGCGTACTGGACGGGGGCGCGAGTCTGGACAAGTCGTTCCCCGACGGCACGGCGAACACGATCATGTTCGCGGCGAAGGCCGGCAAGTGCGGCTCCGGCGGCTCGCTGTACGCGGCTCTCGACATCAAGGGCTACAACAATTACCCGGTCACGTACGGCGCGTTCTTTGGCATGAAGATCCCGGACGCGAGCGGAGCCGGCACGGCTTTCCAAGTGTCGCCTGTCGCGAGCGCGTGCGACCCGGATTTGCCCCAAACATTCTATTCGTCGGGCATTCTGGTGGGTCTCGCCGACGGTAGCGCGCGGTCCGTGAATACATCGGTCTCGCCGCTCACCTGGCGCCGCGCTGTCATTCCCAACGACGGAACGGTTCTCGGCACTGACTGGTAGGCGCGAACCAGAGGACAGAAGACAGAAACGCCGTGGAGCGTTCGACCCGTAGGGGCGACGCGGGTCCCGTCCGCGTGTGTTTCCCGTTTCATTTCTCATGCCTGCTTCATTCAGAGCGGGTAAACTCAGATGTTGTGGTGGGATCCTCCTGCCAAGAGGGTGAACCCGTGCGCGTACTGCTCGTCGAAGATAACCCGCAACTGGTAAAAGCGTACCGGCAGGGACTGGAAGAGGAAGGATTTGCCGTCGATGTCGCGACCGACGGCGAGGAAGCCGACGTCAAGTGTCGCAGCACGTCCTACGACGTGATCGTCCTCGACATCATGCTCCCGAAGGTGGACGGGTTGACCTTGCTCAAGCGGTGGCGCGGGTCCGGGATCAACACGCACGTCCTGATGCTCACTGCGAAGGCGACCACGGCCGACAAGGTGGGCGGCCTCGACATCGGGGCCGACGACTACCTGGTCAAGGGCGCGGACATGGACGAATTGTTCGCCCGCATCCGCGCGTTGATCCGTCGCGGGCACCAGCAGAAAGACCCGGTACTCCGGTGCTACAACCTGGAAATCGACACTGCGGCGCGCACGGTCCGCCGGGCGGGGCAGGTCGTTCATCTCACGCCGCGCGAATACGCACTCTTGGAATTCCTGGCGTACCATCGCGGCAAGGTGGTGACGCGTAGCATGATCTGGGAACATCTCTACGACGAGTACGACGAGAACACGTCGAACGTGGTGGACGTGTATATCCGGTACTTGCGGAACAAGGTTGATAAGGGTTTCGAGCCGGCGCTGATCCTCACCCGCTGGGGCGAGGGGTACATGCTCCGTGGCGACGACGATCCGCCTTTGCAGAAAGGATGAGGGATGAGGGAGGAAGGATGAACCAAAACGGAGCCGGTGGTCGGGCTTGGTTTCCTCCTCATCCCTCATCCCTCACCCCTCATCCCTGGTGGAACATGCGCTCGATCCGGCGTTCGCTGTTGGGTTACCTGCTCGTCCTGATCGCGCTCGCGCTGGGCGCGGTGGGCGTTCTCGTCGATCGGTTCGCGAACGCGGCGATGCGCACCCGTGAGACAGCGGAGGAGGAACGCATCAAACGGGCGTTTCAGTTGGACGAACAGGAGGCCAAGGCCCGCGTCGAGGAAGCGAAGCGGAAGTTCGAGGCGGACCTACTCGCGGACGCGAAACGGCTGGCCAAAGAAGTGCAGTACAAGCTCGCGGTGATCCTGGGACAGAACCCGGAGCGCCGGTTGACTCCGACCGAGTGGCTTGTGTTCCAGGCCGGCGCGTTCATTGCCGGGCAGAACCCCGGGCCCAGTCCCGGCCCGGTGTTTCGGTCGCCGGGCGGCCCGGGTCGGTTTCCTGAACCGCCGCCCCCAGTCAAGGCGACCGAGGAAGAAGCCCGGTTGTTCCACCTCCGCGTCGGACTCATGGAGTTCGCCGCCCCACCCGCGGTGTTGGCGACCGGCATCACCATCTCGGCCCTCCAACCGCGCGTCCCCGGTGGTGCAGGTGCGTTCAGCGACCCGCGTGTGTTCAACGACCCGCGACGCTACAACCCGTTCCCCGGCTGGGCCGAGTACGACGGTCCGCACATGATTACTCGTGTCGCCGAGACACTGGGTAAGACGTTCGAGGACGACGATCATCCCGCCGGGTTCCAGATCACGCTCATTGCCGGTCCGTACAACCGCCCGGTGCAAGTCGTGACGGTTCCCTATCCGGCGCGAGTCGGAACCGATCGCGTCCAGCTCCCGCTCGGCACAGAGTGGTACACCGCCGACCAAGAGGCCGAGCCGAAGTTCGATGAAGTTGCCGTACCTGGACACGGCGCCTTGCGCCGCGTCGTGGCTGGAGCCAGTCCGAACGGCCGGCCGATGGTCTTCAGTGTCTGGATTCCCTCCCCCCCCTCTCTCTCCCCCCCGGTGCCGGTCCCCAACCCCCCCGCGGTTCAGTTCCGACCGATTCCGCGCGGCCCGCACCTGTCCTTCCGCGTGGTGGTTCAGGTTGCTCGCGCCCCGATTGTACTCGACGACGGACTGACGGTCGCCCGCGAGAAACACGACGACCAGTTGGCCCGCGTCCGCACCGAGACGCAACTCGAACTGGCCAACCTCCGCGCGCGGTTGGTCGTTATCGGCGCAGTCACGTTTGCCGCGTTGGTTCTTGGCGGCTGGTTCTTCGTCGCCCGCGGCCTTGCCCCCCTCCACATCCTCTCCGACGCGGTCAGCCGCGTCTCGGAAAAGGACTTCCGCCTACCGGTCGTATCCACCGAACTGGGCCACGAGTTGGCCCCCATCCACGCTCGCATCACGCAAACACTTACCCTCCTTCAGCGGGCCTTCGCACGGGAGAAACAGGCTGTGGCTGACATTTCGCACGAGCTGCGCACGCCCATCGCGTCTCTGCTCGCCACCATCGACGTCGCCTTGCGTAAGCCGCGCACCCCCGAACAGTACCGAACAACGCTCGAAGAGTGCCGGCTGATCTCCAAGCAACTCGGCCAACTCGTCGAACGTATCATGACGCTCGCCTCGCTCGACGCGGGCAACGACCACACACACGTGGCCCGCACGGATGCGAGCGAACTCGCGTCCGGGTGCGCCGCGGTCATTCGCCCGCTGGCTGCCGCGAACAACATCACGGTCGCGGTCCGTGCCGAAGACGAGTTGATGCTCCACACCGACCCTGGCAAGTTGCGCGAAGTGTTGATGAACCTGCTCCACAACGCGGTGGAGTACAACGACCCCACCGGCACGATCGATCTGACCGTGCGGCGAGCGGGCGAAACGGCCGTGTTCGAGGTCCGCGACACCGGCATTGGGATGACGCCCGAGGTGCGGGATCGCATCTTCGAGCGGTTCTACCGGGCCGATTCGTCGCGCCACTCGACCGGCGTCCACGCGGGGTTGGGGCTTGCCATCGTGAAGGAGTACGTCGCCCGGTTGAACGGCACCATCACCGTCGAGAGCGAACCAGGGAAAGGGACGACGTTCCGCGTCACGCTTCCGGCGCCGTCCGGCGCGCCGACTCCCGTTCCCACCGACCGCGCAAAATCCGGGCGCGCCGTGCCCGCTGCATCTTGATGCGGAAGGCGACCTACCCCCCGGCTCCTTCCCTTCAGGGAGAGGGCCGGGGGGTAGGGTCGCCTTCCGCTTTTCCGCTGGCGTTCAATTTCACGCGCGTTATACTTTCGTGAGTAAGAAACCCGCCGGAACTCTCCCGCCACGCGATCGATCCCACCTGCTTTTGCTTGGAGCATTCTTCATGCGGTTTCGTTCGCTGCTACTCGCGGTCATCTGCGTTCTCGCACCGACCGCGGTTCGGGCTGCCGACCCTGCGTTGCCGCCCGCGTCGAAGTCCATCGAACAGGTCATCGACCAACTCGTTGACGCCGCGATCACCGACGCGAACGTGACTCCCGCGGGTCAGGCCGACGACGCGACCGTTATCCGCCGCCTCACGCTCGACCTCGTCGGCCGCATTCCGACGACGGGCGAAGTGGACGCTTACGTCAAGTCCACGGAGGCTGACAGGCGCGCGAAACTCGTGGACCGGCTGATCGCGTCGCCGGCGTTCGTCAGGCACCAGGCCACGCTGTTCGACATCATGCTGAATCCCGAAGGCGACCGTCGCGGTTCGGGGGCGTTCCGCGCATACCTCACCGACGCGCTCAAAGAGAACCGGCCGTGGGACAAGATCTTCCGCGAAGTGATGCTGCCGGATGAGAACGACGCGAAACTCAAGGGCGCCGCGGATTTCCTTCGCGGTCGCGTCAGCGACGCCGACAAGCTCACGGCCGACGTGAGCGTCGCGTTCTTCGGCGTGAACGTGAGTTGTGCACAGTGCCACAACCACCCGCACGTCGAGGACTGGACCCAGGATCACTTCTACGGCATGAAAGCGTTCCTCGCGCGCACGTTCGACAACGGCGGCTTCCTCGGTGAACGCGGCTACGGCACGATCAAGTACAAGCCGACGAAAGGCCCAGAGCGCACCGCGAAGATGATGTTCCTCACGGGCGCAACCATCGAGGACGCGAACGCGAAAGACCCTGACGCCGCGGCGATGAAGGCGGAGAAGGACGCACTCGACAAGGCGAAGGCCGCGAAGACGCCCCCGCCCGCTCCGAAGTTCAGCGCGCGGGCGAAGCTCGTGGAAGTGGCGCTTAAGGGCGAGAACGCGGAGTTCTTCGCGCGATCACTCGCCAACCGCCTGTGGCACCGGTTCCTCGGCACCGGCCTCGTTAGCCCGCTCGACCAGATGCACAGCGAGAATCGCTCAAGCCACCCGGAACTGCTCGCGTGGCTCGCCCGGGACACTGCCACCAACGGCTACGACATCAAGCGTCTGGTGCGTGGCATCGTGATGAGCAAGACGTATTCGCGGAGCAGCCGCTACGAGGCGTCCGAGAACGTACCGTCGTTCAAGACGTTCGCGGTCGTCCGGCTCAAGCCGATGACGCCGCTGCAACTCGCGACCGCGCTCAAGATCGCGTCCACCGACTCCGCGAGCTTCGAAGGGTTGAAGCCCGCGGAGTTCGAGACCAAGATGGAGCAGATCGAAAGTTCCGCGAAGGGGTTCGCGGCGCTGATTGCGCAGCCGACCGACAACTTCCAGATCGGCGTTGGCGAAGCGCTCCTGTTCAGCAACGGCGACCGGTTGATGAAGGAGTTTCTCACCGACGGCACCGGCACCACGCTCGGCCGCGCGAAGCAGATGAAGGAACCGAAGGAAGTGGTCGAGTTCCTGGTGAAGACCGCGTACGGCCGCACCGCGACCGAGCAGGAAACCAAGGCGCTCGTTGGCTTTATTGAGAAGCGAAAGGGCCGCGAGGCCGAATCATACCGACACGTGCTCTGGGCACTGGTGACGGCCCCGGAGTTTCGGTTCAGCTACTAGTGGCGAGCGGCGTGGCGTAAGCCCGCCGGTGCGAGTCAGACAACCGGCGGGCTTACGCCACGCCGCTCACAATCAGTCAGGAGCTTTCCATGCCTCGTAATACCTTCTGCCGTTCCGCTGCTCACGCGATGGACCGGCGTGCCTTCCTCGGTGGGGCCGCCGCTGTTGGCGCGACCGTCGCGTCCGACATGACCCAGCTCAGCGTGCTGGCCGCGCCAGGCGCAAACGGCGCTCTCAAGAAGACGCAGAAACGCATCATTCTGTTGTGGCTCGCTGGTGGAGCGTCGCAACTCGAAACGTGGG
Organism: Planctomycetia bacterium; assembly: GCA_005772955.1. Classification (GTDB taxonomy): domain Bacteria; phylum Planctomycetota; class Planctomycetia; order Gemmatales; family Gemmataceae; genus Gemmata. The sequence continues at coordinate 5,259 of SXID01000156.1, read as the reverse complement.
ATCCGAAGCCCGGCGCGACGACTGGTGGACCGTTCCGCTCGATTCAGACCGACGTGCCGGGGCTTCGCATCTCGGAACTGATGCCGAAGATGGCGTCGCGTATGAAGACCACGTGCGTGATTCGCGGCTTGAACACCAAGAACGGAGATCATGGAAGCGCGGCCGTGACCATGATGAAGGGCCGGCGCGACGAAGCCGCGTTGCGTTACCCGGACCTCGGTGCCGTCGTTGCCCGCGAGATGGGTCGCGCGGACAGCAAGGTGCCGGATTACGTCACCTTCTACACGCAGAGCGAAGGCCGGAGCATGGCGCCCGGCACCAGCGGATTCCTTGGTGCCCGCTACGCCCCGATGGAACTGACCACGAACAACTACCCCGAGTTCATCAAGAAGCTCGACGGTATCACCGACCTCGATCACCTCGAACGCGGCGAACTCCGCGACCTGCTCGGCAAGCAGTTCGGCCAGGGCCGCAATTCCGAGACGATGAGCAGTCAGAACGAAGCGTACCAGCGCGTTCGCGGGATCATGGCGAGCGAGAAGTTGTTCGACATCACGCAGGAACCCCAGAAGGTTCGTGACCGCTACGGCCCGACGCAGTTCGCTGAGCAAGTGCTGATCGCGCGCCGGTTGGTCGAAGCCGGTGTGCCATTCGTGCGAGTCGGTCGCGCGTGGTGGGACAGCCACGGGCAGAACTTCGAGACGCACCAGGAGATGGTCCCCGAACTCGATCACGTCATGGCAACTCTGATCGACGACCTGACCGAACGTGGCATGATGGACGACGTGATGATTGTGACACTGGCGGAGTTTGGGCGCACGCCGAGCATCAACGCCAGTCTTGGTCGCGACCACTTCGCGAGCGCTTGGAGCAGCACCATTACCGGGTGCGGCATCAAGCGTGGCTCCGTGTACGGCAAGAGCGACCCGAAAGGCCAGACGGTCGTGTCCGAGGAAGTGGACGCGGGCAGCTTGTTCGCGACGATCTACTCGGCGCTGGGCCTCGATCCGAACAAGAACTACCACGTCGGTGCCCGGCCGATTCCACTGGTGAACCCCGGCGTGCTGCCGATCAAGGCCGTGCTGCAGTGACCCGCGGGCGCGGTATCATGGAGGAACTGCCTGATACCGGAGGAAACCCATGACACGCGAAGAACACAATGCCGCTAACCAAGTAGCGGTTCAGCAGTTGAAAGGGACAATCGACGGCAATTTCCCACCGAAGCAATTCGTTGCCATCGCGGGCGGGAAGATCGTGGCCGACGACGCGGACATTGATCGGTTGTTAGCAAAACTCGCCGCGCTTGGCATCGACCCACTGGACGCACTCGTCGATCAGGCGGGCGAGGACACGCTGAGCGAACTGATCATTCTCTAAGACAACGAGGGCGTTGCGGTGGCCGAGCAACGGAACCCGTATCGGGGCGAGCGCCCGTGGCTCCGCCTCGGCTTCAGGACTGCCGACGGCGCGGTGCATCACTACGACTTAATCGCCGACACCGGCAGCGCGGCCGGAATTATTCTTCGTCCAGATCTTCGCATCGCGATGCGGTTCCTGCCGCTCGCGGACCGGCCGAGTAATTTCGGTCCGATGAGTGGCGGTTGGCTTCGGCTTTACAATCCCGGACTCGGCGTTGTTGAAACGGTCCTGGGTTATGGGAACGACCGTGTTGCCGCGACCGCGGCCCGTTCTCACCCGAATTATGTCGGCGTTGTCGGCCTTCCCTTGTTGCGCCTCGGTGAATACGGCGGAGACGCCACCGACTTTTGGTTCCGATACCCACCTACCTCAACGTCCACTTCACAACCATGAAAGCTCCCAACCCGGATACGCTGAAGTCGCTCAAGGACTTCTCCCGCCAGACGATCACGTTCGCGATCGCTCGCGCCGAAGGCTCGGACACCGCGTACATCGGTTGCTCCGACTTCAAAGTGTACTCAGCCGATTTCGCCGCAGCGAAGTTCGAGCCGAAGGAACTGTACGCCCACGAGAGCTACGTCACCGGCGTCGCGCTCGCTGGCACGACGCTCGTCACCGGCAGTTACGACGGCAAACTCACGTGGTACGACATTGAGGAAGGCAAACCGGTCCGCACGCACGAGGCACACGCGAAGTGGATTCGCAAGGTGATCGCGTCGCCGGACGGCAAACTCGTCGCGAGCATCGCCGACGACATGACGTGCAAGGTGTGGAACACCGCGACCGGGAAACTCGTTCACACGCTCAAGGGCCACAAGGAGAAGACGCCCAACGACTTCACCTCGATGCTCTACGCGGTCACGTTTTCCGCAGACGGCGCGTTGCTCGCGACCGGTGACAAGGTTGGGCACGTCGTCGTGTGGGATGTGAAGACCGGCAAGGAACTCGGCACCTGCGAAGCCCCGGTAATGTACACGTGGGATAAGCAGCAGCGGAACCACTCCATCGGCGGCATTCGCTCACTCGCGTTCTCGCCCGACGGCAAATCACTGGCCGTCGGTGGCATGGGGAAGGTTGGGAACATCGACCATCTCGAAGGCAAGGCTCGCGTCGAGGTGTTTGACTGGAAGACGGGCAAGCAGACGGCCGAGTTCCCCGGCGACAAGTTCTCTGGCCTGGTGAACCGGCTCGCGTGGGCGCCGGACGGCTCCTGGCTCGTCGCGGCCGGCGGTGCGGGCGAAGGTTTCCTCTGCTTCTACGACCCAACCAATAAGAAGACGCTGCGGCAGGAAAAGTTGATGATGCACGTCCATGACTTCGCCATCTCCGCCACGGGCGATCTCATCACCAGCGTCGGCCACAACCGGATCACGGTGCACAAACTCGGTTGATCTCGCTACTCGACAAGTCGTAAGTCAGCAGCCTTGCGACTTGTCGAGTAGCAACGCGGGCGGCCCGGCCAGTGCTTCCCAACTCGAATTGCTTCACACCGTCTCGGCCAGCGGCCTGACGTGCGAAGTGGCGGGCGGGACGCCCGCGGTCCCCGATCAGATTCGCACGAACACTTTACGCCGGTACATCCACCACAGGATGAGCCAGAACACCACCAGAAGCGTGATCCCGCTCGCAAGCGGCTCGTACCGCCCGAACTGGGCGAACACGTTCGCACCGAAGTGAATCTTGAACGAGTCGAACACGAACCCCTTGATCAGGTGTTCGCCGACGTAAGCCGCGATCGAGTTTGCGCCGATCACTTTTAGCAGGAACGCCCACCCACCCGGCAACCCGGTGTCGAGCAAAGCCGTGAACCCTGACAGCAACAGGAAGCACCACCCGCCGCTGAAGAGCACCCACGCGGGTGTCCAGATGCGCTTCACGTTCGGGCAAAGGCCGGTTGTGTCGAGCAGCCACCCGGACGCGAGGAACGCCAGTCCCACTGCGACGAACCGCGCGATCCGCGCACGTGGCGTGGTCAGGGTGCGCAACCACCCGCCCGCGAGCAAGCCGAGGATCATCGTCGCGAGGGTCGGGATGAAGCTCAGGGTCGCGTACCCGCCGCGGTTGCAGGGGTAGTGCGATCCGCGCGGGAACTGGTTGAGGAGCCACACGTCGAACGACCATGCCGCGTTGGTGTTCTTGTCCCAGTGCGCCGCGAATCCGGTTGGCCGCTGTTCGCTCGCCAACCCGTTCACCGCCTTGTAGTCGAACTCCGGTCCCGGTAGCGGGTACATTGCGAACGCGAGCCAGTAGCCGATGAGGAGCAGTCCAAACGCGCCCCACTGCCACCGCAGGCGCAGCCGGCCCAGACCGTAGAGGAAGACGTAGCCGAGGCCGATCTGCGAGAGCGTGTCTTCAAAGGTGAAGTTCGTTTGCGGTTTGCCCATCGATCGCAGGAACACGCCGAGGGCGACGAGTAAGAACGCGCGCCAGATCGCGTGCAGCCAGCCGAGCCACAAGGGTTCCGCGCGGCCCGCACGCGATGCGAGCGAGAACGGCAGGGCTACACCGACCAGGAAAGAGAACGACGGCTGAATCAGGTCGTGCAACGAGCACCCGCGCCACGCGACGTGATCTTGATGGAACGCGAGAAAGTCCCAGAACGCATCGCCAGGGAAATTCTTCTTCATCTGCCGCAAGTTCAGAACCTCGGCCATCATCAGGAGCATGACGAAGCCGCGGTACGCGTCCACGGACGCGACTCGCGACGGTGCGGCGGGTGGATCTGACGAAGACATGGGAACCCGGATGTCGGAGGTGTTCTTCGCCCCGAAGGGCGGCAACTCAAAAGAACCTGGGACGCCTGACTACTTCTTCGGCGGTTCGTTCGTGAACGTGTAATTGTGCTTCGAGTTCACCGTCGCGGTGTTTGGCGTGTGGGTGGCCGCGAGTGTACCACGCTCGCACCTGCGGAACATCTGCCTTTCGCACGCACCGTGTGTACTTTACCATCACGACCACCCCCCCGGCCAACGGAGGCAAGACGCATGTTTGCTCGGCGCGACTACATCCGCGACTACATGATGATCCCGCCCGGCACCGGCGAAGCCGCAGTCGTGAACGTGATCGTCGAGATCCCCAAGGGAAAGCGCAACAAGTTCGAGGTGGACAAGGTCACGGGGCTGATCAAACTCGACCGCTACCTTTACAGTTCCGCCGTGTACCCCGGCGACTACGGGTTCATTCCGCAGACGCTCGCGGAGGACGCCGACCCGCTCGACGCACTCGTGATGGTGAACGAGGCGACGTTCTCCGGGTGCCTCATCGAGGCCCGCGTCGTCGGCATCTTTCGCATGAAAGACAAGGGGGTCAACGACTTCAAGGTGCTGGCCGTACCGCATAAAGACCCACTCTTCGCGCACATCAAGAAACTCGAAGACGTGCCTGTTCACTTCGTGCGCGAAGTTGAGTTCTTCTTCACCACTTACAAGCAGTTGGAAGGTATCTCGGTCGAACCGCTGGGGTGGGCGTCCAGCGAAGAGGGAACCGCGGAAGTGCGGTCGTCCGTGGATCGGTTCCGCTCCTCGCTGGGCAGCGTCCGTGACTGATACCCAATCGTCGTGAGGCGTAACCCAGCCGGCTGACGCCGGCGGTTCGACAGCGTTTTGTCGAATATCCAATCGTCGTGAAGCGTAACCCAGCCGGCTGACGCCGGCGGTTCGACAGCGTTTTGTCGAATACCCAATCGTCGTGAGGCGTAACCCAGTCGGCTGACGCCGGCGGTTCGACAGCGTTTTGTCGAATACCCAATCGTCGTGAGGCGTAACCCAGTCGGCTGACGCCGGCGGTTCGACAGCGTTTTGTCGAATACCCAATCGTCGTGAGGCGTAACCCAGTCGGCTG
>SXID01000155.1 GCA_005772955.1 Planctomycetia bacterium | reverse complement strand
CCTCTGGAGCTGGAAGCTACTCGGCTCACTCTTCCGCCATCGGAATGAACGCCGGCGTGATGCTCGGCGTCGCGGGGCCTCGCGGCATCGGCGCGACTGGCATCGGGGCCGGTGTGACTGGCGCCGATACCTTCGGCGCTGGTGTCGTGCCCGCGATGCCGGTCTTCGCCTTCTTCCATTCCTTCACGTCGAGCGAAACCACGTCCACCGCCTTGAGCAACTGACCGTCAATCCCCTTCACCCAGTCGGCGGGCGTGATTTCCACCGGCACGTCCGGCATCACGCCCTGCTTCTCCATGTTGATGCCCTTGTTCGTGTACACGCCGATGCGCGGGAGCCGGAACGATGAACCGTCAATGAGGCGCGTTGAACCGGTGCCGATCACGAACCCGCCGGTCGCCTGCCCGACCACCTTGCCAAGCCCCATCGCGCGGAACGCGTGCGGGAAGATTTCCGCGTCCGAGTACGACCGGTTGTTCGTCATCACCACCATCGGCTTCGTCCACTTCCGGTCACTACTGCGAAGCACCAAGCCCTCACCGCCGTCGCGCTGCTTGAAGAACGTGTGTTCCTTCCCCGCGAGGTAATTCAGCACCTGGTCGTGTGTGAATCCGCCGCCGTTGAACCGCACGTCGATGACGAGCGCTTCCCGGTCGAAGTGATCGGAGTAGAGAGCGCGGACGAACGAATCCAACCCCGGTTCATCCATGCTCGGGATGTGGATGTACCCGACCTTGCCGTCGCTCGCTTTCGCGACTGCGGCGGCGTTCTGTTCCACCCACCGCTCGTACATGAGCTGCGAAGTCCGGTTGCGGCTCGCCGCGGTGATCTCGATCCGGCGCTTCGTCTTCGCATCCTTCGGGTCGGTTGCGATTTCGATTTGTACGCCCTCACCGATCTTGTTGTTGAGCAACTTCGCGACGTTCGCCTTGTCGGTGAGTTCGACGCGATCGATGGAAAGCACGATGTCACCGGGCTTGATGTTCAGGCCGCGCTTATCGGCGGGACCGCGCTTCAGAATCTCCGCGATCTTCAGCCCCGGCCCGCGATACGTGTCGTCGTAGATCAAACCCAGGTCAGCGGTCCATTCGTCGGGTATCGGCATCTTGCCGCTGATGCCGAGGTGCGACGCGTTCAGTTCGCCGAGCATCAGGCTGACGAGCGCGTACAGGTCTTCGCGCGTGGCGGTGTGTGCCACGAGAGGCAGGAACTTGTTGCGAACCGCGGTCCAGTCGGAGCCGTGGTGTTTCACGTCGTAGAAGTTATCCGAAAGCCCCCGCCAGCACTGCGCGAACATCTCCGCGAACTCTTCCTCTCGCTTGATGGTCATCTTCGCACTGAACGCGACCTTGTTCGGTTCGGGGATCGTGCCGGGGGTTACGCTGAACCCGAAGCCACGCACGTAGCGCAGTTCGCCGGAGCCGTTCAGGAAGTACACCGTGCCGAAGTTCTTCTTCGACCACCGGATCCAACTCGGCACCTGACTGCCCGATGTCATGCGCGTGAGGATCGCGCCATTGCTGCTCACGATCCACAAATCGTCGCCATTCGAGAACGAGCGGAACGCGACTTGCGACCCATCCGGCGAAATGGTGCCATATTCAGCAGTCGTTGTGGTGGGGCGCTCGACGCGCAGGTGAAGATCGTCCCAGTCAATCTGGTCCGCGGGCGGCTTGGTCGTTCCGTCGGCGAGCGGCTTCTGGAGCGAGACGACATGAACACCGTACACGTTGCGGCGCTGACCCACGAATGAGAGTTTCCCGTTCGTCTGGCTCCACGACACGTCGCTGTTAAAGGTCGCGTGCCTTGAGACGTTCACGGATGAACCGGTGCCGTCGGTGGCCGCGATGTAGATTTCCGCCGAAAAGGAGCCGTCCATGCGGCAGTACGCGATGTGCTTCCCGTCCGGTGCCCACGCGTAATCGAGCACCTTTTGCGCGCTCACGAGCACCTTCTGATCGCTCCCGTCGGGCTTCATCAACCAGAGCTTGCCTGAGCGTACAAACGCGATCTGGTCGCCCTTCGGGCTGAACGTCGCGCTGATCTCTTCCGCTGTGGTGTTGGTGAGGCGTGTCGTCTTGAACTTGTGCGCCTGAGTCAGTTCCGGGTGTTCCACGTCGTCGGCTTCGAGAACGTACAGGTCGGTGGTGCCGCCGCGATCGGAGGCGAACAGGATCTTCTTGCCGTCCGGCGACCACGCCGGATTGCTGTCCGCGAACGCGTGTTCGGTGAGCCGCGTGGACTTGCCGCCGTTCGGAATCTTCGTGAGGAACAGTTGCCCGTGAATCACGAGGACCGCGTGGTTCTCGTCTGGCGAGAGCGCGTATTCGGTCGCGTCGCGGGTGTAGGTGATGGTGCGTTCGGTGTTCGACTTGTCGTCGGCGTTCACCTCGATCGCAAGTTTGCGCGGCGGGCTGTCGCTCTTGGTGTTGGTCACCCACAGGTCCGCGCCGCACTCGTAGACGATCCACTCGCCGTTCCCGGAAACACGGGCGCGGCGAACGGTGTCGTCGTCGTGCGTGGTGAGCCGCTTCGCTGGGCCTGACGGTGTGAAGTCGGAAGACAAGTTCTGGCACACGAGGTTCGCGCAACCGTCCTTGCTGCCCTTCTCGGTGACGTAGTACATCTTCCGCGCGTTCGGGCTGAACATCGGGTAGCTGTCTTGCCCATCAAAGGTGGTGACGCGCCGCGGGTTCGTGCCGTCCGTGTTGCTAACCCAAATGTCGTCGTTGCTCGACCCGCGGTAGCCCCTGCGGTACCACGTTCCCGGCCCGCGAACGAACGCGACCGCGTCGCCCGTGGGCGCGAAGTACGCCTCCTTCGCCTCGAACAGGTTCAGTTTGCGTTCCGCTCCGCCTTCGACAGACACCGTGAAACACTCTGCGTTGGTCGGATACACGGCCGAACGCGGCGAGGAGTAAACAACACTCTTGCCGTCAGGCGTCCACCCGCTCACCATGTCGGGTGCGTGGTCGAACGTGAGGCGTTTCGGTTTGCCGCCGACTGCGGGCGCGACGAACACGTCATACTGCCCGAACCGGTTCGAACTGAACGCGATGTGCTTCCCGTCGGGGCTAAACACCGGGTTGACGTCATGCGCCTCGTGCATCGTCACCGGGCGGGCGACGCCGCCGATGGCCTCGACGGTCCAGATGTCGCCGAGGTAACTGAACGCGACGGTCTTGCCGTTAGGCGAGATGTCAGGCGTGCGGGCGAACCGGATCGGTTCTTGGGCAGAGAGCGGGGAGACGAGAAACGTTACCGCGAGGACCGCGGTGAGGGCGCGGAGGTGCGAGCGCATGGGGTGTTTGCCCTGAACGAGAGTACGGAAATAACTTCAGCGGCCGATCACACGAGTTTCACAATCCACTTTACCCGACCGATGCAGCGGGTTCAAAAGGGAATGACGGGCGAGAGTGCCCAAGTTCACGCGCGAGGTTTGGTGGTTCGTGTTGTCTGTGATGTCCGACTTTTGGCGTTTAGCATTGTGCCGGGGGTTCGCGGTCTAAAGGCGCGCACTCTCATTTCTGAAAGTAAGGTGAGACTTTCTGGAAAGCCGCGTGACTTGTCGGGTGTACTCTGGTTACTATCACCATTGACATATTCTGCCCGTTTCGGGGTCTTGACATGTGGAAGAAGTGTCTCGCGTTTTCCGGTGTGCTCGGCCTTATCATTCTCCTCGACCCAACGCACACGCCGGCACAACCCGGCGGTGGCAAGGGTGGTCGCGGCGAGTTCGGTAAGGGCGGCGGCTTCGGCCAACCCCCGGGCGGCGGCACGGGTACGCCTGGTGGCTTCGGCACGCCTGGCGGCTTCACCATGAAGACCAAAGACGGCGGCGGCGCACCCGGCGGCAGCGGTCCGATTGTCATTACCGCTCCTGGCAGTGGCCCCGGGGGCGGCGGCTTCGGCACTCCTGGTGGTGGCGGGTTCGGTCGCGACCGCGGTCCCGGTGGCGGTGGGTTCGGTGCGCCGGGCGGCGGCACGGGAACCCCCGGCGGCGCTCCCGGCGGTGGCGGGTTCGGCGCCCCGAGTGGCGGTGGACCCGGCGGTGGTGGGTCTCGCGGTGGCATGGACCCGGAACGCGGGTGGATGATGTTGCAACGACTCACCAACAGCACCGGCGAGACGGTCGATCTGAGCACGATCCCGGCGCAGACACGCGACTGGTTGAAGAGTTCCGCTGAGAAGAGTGGCGGCATCCCGCTGCCCGAGAGCGGCATCATGACGAAGGCCATGTACCTCGACCATCACACCCGGAACGAAGCCGCTCGTGCGTCCGCTTCGGCCTCGGGCGGTGGCGATCGCGCCCCTGGCTCCGGTAACGACCGTGGTCGCGGTTTCGGCGATGCCACTGGCGGCGGCTTCGGTGGGGGTGGCTTCGGTGGGGGTGGCTTCGGCGGGGGTGGCTTCGGCGGGGGTTGGGACCAACGGAACTTCGAGAAGAAGGAGACCGAGGAAGAGAAGCCCATCGCCATGCGATACGGCAAGTTGCCCAAGGATTTGCCGGACTGGTACGACGCACTCGACACCGACAAGGACGGGCAGGTCGGCCTCTACGAGTGGCGCAAGTCCAACAAGGACGTGGCCGAGTTCACCAGCATGGACCTCAACACCGACGGGTTCGTGACTGCTGATGAGTACCTGCGGTTCAAGCGCCAGACGACCATCGACACGAAGATCGCCAAGTACGACGAAACAGGCGAGCGACCCGACAAATGGGGCATCGGGCCGGTCGTGCCCGGAGCGGGCGACACCACCAAGAAAGGTGGCGGCGGTTGGCCTGGTTTCAGCAAGGGTGGCGACACCAGCAAGGGTGGCGACACCAGCAAGAGTGGCGACACCGGTGGCAAGGGTGACAAGAAGGACAAGGGCAACCCGTGGGGCAAGGGAAAGTAGCCCTCCGCTTCGCTTCGGGAATGTAAAAGGTAAAAGCGTAAGACAGGTGGCGTGCGAGCCACCTGTCTTACGCTTTTACCTTTTATCCTCTGCGCGGTCAGGAATGAGTCCGGCATTCCAACGAACCGCGACCGCAAGGGAGCGGCAAAACTCAACCACTCCCTTGCGGTCGCGGCTCGTTAAACAACGCTACACCGTTCCCAAACGCGCGCTAGTTCAGCCCGGCGGCACGCTGGCGCCAGCGCACGAGTTTCGCGTTGTTGACGTTGTCGGGTACCTTCGCGTCGAGCGTGGTCCACGCGGTCATCGCTTCCGTCAGCGTGTCGCCCGGTTTGGCGCCGGTGCCGAGTTTCCGCAGCGCGTTCCCCGCCGTGGCGGTGAGTTCGGCTCGGTCCGGTCCGCGAAGCCCGTAAGTCGGGTTCTTCACCGCCTGTCCGACGTAGTGTCTCAACGATTCCTGAAGGTCTTTCGAGCGAGCCTCATCGAAGCCGTAGCCGAGCCAGAGCGAGAGCCGGTCTGGGGTCAGGTGTGTACTTCGGGTCGGACCGGCACCCAGCCCTGGTGTGGCGACGAGTTCCGCACCGCGAGCGGGACCGCCGATTTCGGCGAGCAGGTCGAACGCGATTTCCGGTTTTGGGCACCGCGAGCGGACGGCCCCAAGCCGGCCCCCAGAGAAGTGCGGGACGTAGTTCGTGCCTTGCCCCGGAACTTCGACGCGAGCGTTCTTCGCGGGATCGAAGTAGTGACGCGCGCCCGGCACACCTGCGATTCCGAACCGCGAAGGGACAGCCCCGTTTTCGCGCGGGAGCCTCGCGAGTTGGTCGAGCGAGACGAGCGCGAGAACCGCGCGGTTCTCCGCGAGCGCGGCAACTGGGTCATCCGGTCCGCTGGTGGGCAGACAGCCGGTCGCGTGCAACCCCGCGAGCCACGCCGCGGCGACCTCGAAGCCGTCCGACCGGAGCCGCGGCTGACCGGTTTTCACCGCGAACTGGAACGCGAGCCGCTCGGTATCTTTCTTCGGGTCATCCAAATCTTTGTCGCTGAGTACGCCTCGGTCGAGTGACGACGCGACGCGGGAGAAGAAATCGAACATCTTTTCGGTGTCGGCTGGCAGAGGCGGGAGACTTGGCTTCTTGTCGCGCTTCGCAAAGAACTCGGCGACCTCGGCGAACTGTTCCCACGTCGCGGGCGGGGCGAGCGGTCGCCGCAACTGCGCGACAAAATCGGACGCTGTCACGTTGTCGTTGAACCGGTCTGCGCGGTACACGAGTACGAACCCGTCTCCGGTTAGTGGGATCGCTTGCGTTTGTGCGCCCCAATCGACGAGCCGGTCGCTATACGCGGTCAGAAACTCGAACCACCGGATCGGGTGGTCGCCACCGCGAAACCGGGCCGGGAGGGTGGCGAGATGCCCCGGTTCGGCCCAGAAGCCGAGCTGCCCGGCGGGAATCACGCCGAGGTCGGTCGCGTCCGCGGGCGTCATGGACTCTCGCGTGAGCGTGACCTTCGCTCCGGTGCGCACCTCCCACGAGCGGACCATCGGCTCGATCGCGTCGGCGAAAGCGGCATCCGGGCAACTGAGCGTGAGTTTCACCCCGTCGTGGGGTTTGGGGGGAGCGATGGAAGTGGCGGGCGGGTCGCCGCCACACCCGCCGAGCGCGGCGAGTCCCACACCGAGCGCGAGAAAGACAGCAATTGTGGAGAGGGCGTGAAGCCCGTGCCGGTTACGCGGAATTGACTGTTGCATCGCGTGCGATCCGTAACATACAATGACGAGCGTTGCCATTGGGGTTTAACCGATAAACCCGCTACTCGCGATGGCTCGCACAATCTGAGCGTAGCCCCTCCGGGGTTCCCGGCAAGTCGGTGGCACCACACTCGCGCAAACGCCTGGCGCTTGGTGTGACGGTTTCATATTTCCGCGGCTCTCTTCACCCCGCCCAATTTTCGGGCAGTCCAACGGCGAAGGCGGACACACCATGAAGGTCAGTTTAGTTGTCGCAACAGGGGCTCATGAGGGCCGCGTGATTTCGCTCACCGGCTCGCAGTTCCTGATAGGCCGTGATCCACAATGCCACCTCCGCCCGGCCAGCCCAGCCATCAGTAAAGTTCACTGCGCGGTCGTGATTCGCGACGGCAAGGTGTACCTCAAGGACTACGGCAGCACAAACGGCACCCGGGTCAACAACGAACTGGTCCAGTCAGCGGAAGTCGCCATCGAGGATGGCGCGGCGATTCAGGTCGGTCCGCTCGACTTCCGGGTCAAGATCGAGAAACTCGCGGCGAAGACCGACGGCACTCCCCTACCGGGCGACTCACCGGAGACCGCCGCGGCGCTCGCCGCAGTGAAGGCCGCGACCGCAGCAAGCGCGGCCTCGGCAGCCCCAGCGCGTGATACCACGCCCGCACCGGCGAAGTCCGCCGCGGTGCCACAACCCGCTGTCAAACCGGCCGCCCCGACCAAACCAGGGGCACCGAAAGAAGCCGCGACGAAACCGGCCGCCGCCAAAGAGACTCCCACATTGACACCCTCGAAAACCACCGGCGACGAGGATAACGACCGCATCGCAGCGATGCTGCTCGGCATGGACGACGAAGGCAACGGGAGCGTCCCGGAAGGCAGCACGGTGATGGAGCTACCCACGCTCGCGGGCGAGGCCGCAAAGGCCAACGACAAGGACAAGGACAAGAAAGACACGCCGAAGAAGGCCCAAACCCGCGAGGAGATGACCAACGCCGCCAACGACCTCCTCCGACAGTACAAGCGCCGGCCCAAGTAGAGGCGTTCCGGGGTTCTGAGCCCGCGGAGCGGGCGGCAGATGTTAGCCCAGGGTGCGGCGAGCGGCGCTCGCAAACCCTGGGCGGCCGACAACGAAGAACCTGCGGCGCGCTCACCTTCGCGTACCCGGGGTTTGCTCGAAGACTCGCTGCACCCTGGGCTACTCACTGCCGCCCCCCGGGCTGAAGCAACCAACTGCCTGATTCCCATCGATTATCCCCTCAATGCCCTTTCCACTCCCCGAAAGCTGGTCCGGTCGCACACTCGCCGGGGTCCGCACCAAACTCCTCAACTGGTTCGACAAACACCAGCGCGACCTCCCCTGGCGCCGCGACGCGAACGGTAAACTCACCGTTCCACGCGATGCGTACCGCGTCTGGGTCAGCGAGGTCATGCTCCAGCAAACGACCGTTGCGGCAGTGGTACCGTACTTCGAGCGGTTCCTCACGGCGCTGCCCGACGTTCCGGCGCTTGCCGCGGCCGACGAACAGCAAGTGCTGAAGTTGTGGGAAGGACTGGGCTACTACCGGCGTGCGCAGCACCTACACGCCGCGGCGAAGGTTCTCATGGAGAACCACACTGGCGCACTCCCCGACGACCCCGACGTATGGGCGGCGCTGCCCGGCGTCGGCCGGTACATTCTCGGTGCAGTGCTGTCGCAAGCGTTCGACCGTCCGCTACCTATCGTCGAAGCAAATAGTCTGCGCGTACTCGCCAGGCTCTTCGGCTATCGCGGCGACCCGCGCGAGGGCGAGGGCAAGGCGTGGGTGTGGTCCGCGGCTGAAGTCGTGTTGCCTTCTAAACGAGTAGGCGACTTCAATCAATCGCTGATGGAACTCGGTGCGCTGGTGTGTACGCCCGCGGCACCTGCGTGCGACACGTGCCCGCTCTCTACGAGCTGCGAAGCCCTGCGCCTCGACCTTCAGGAGAAAATCCCACCGAAGAAGAAGCCGGTTGCGATCACGGAAGTGAGCGAGGTTGGCGTCGTGGTTCGCGACGGTGACAAACTCCTCTTATGTCAGCGCCCGGCGAACGCAGGCCGGTGGCAGAACATGTGGGAGGTGCCGCACGCACCGCGAGCGGAAGGCGAGGAAGTGAACGCGGCGGCGGTACGCGTCGCGAAGGAGTTGACCGGGTTCGACATCGAACCGGGCGCGGAGGTGATGGTGATCAAACACCGCGTCACGCGGTACGCGATTACGCTTGTGTGCGTCGAAGCTGCGCTGGTGGGGGGCGAGTTTGTGCCGGGCGCGTATGCCGAAGCGAAGTGGGTGACGCCGGCCGAACTCGCGAACGACCCCGTGAGTTCGCCGCAGCGCAAACTGATGACCGCGCTGGCCAACCCGAACCGCCAGCCGCGGTTGTTTTGAGAGTAGTCCTCACGCTCCGCGTGAGGTCCGCGCTGCGAACAACCGTTTCGTCAGACGAACACGCGGCGGGTCCATCACGCGGAGCGTGATGTCTACGATTACGACCGCACCGGTTACAATCACCTCGGCACCGCATCACCTTTACCTTCACACGACCCACACACTCCCCATGTTTTGGCGGCTGTTCTTCACCTACCTGTTGCTCGTGGTCGCGACCGTGGGGCTACTCGGGTTGCTCACGTTCCAGCGCGCCGAAGAAGTCTTCTACGATCTCGTCCGCGAGGTCGCGACGGCACTGTTCGCCGTGGTCATACTCGCGGTCGGTGCGGCGTTCGTGCTGGCTCGCTGGTTCGTGCGCCCGCTGGTCGAGCTTCAGGAAGGCGCGCGCAAGTTGGCCGACGGCGACCTGGGCCACAAGATTCGCGTGGCGGGAAGCACCGAGCACTCCGAACTCGCGGAGACGTTCAACGCGATGAGCGACCGGCTCGCGTCCACCTTCCGCTTGCTCGAACACGACCGCGAACAACTCCTCGCCATTCTCTCGGGCATGGTCGAAGGTGTCATCGCAATCGACGACCGGCGCCGGGTGCTGTTCGCCAACGAGCGCGCCGGGCAACTGCTCGAGTTCGACCCACGGAAGGCGGTGAACGAGCAACTCAGCGATGTGACCCGGCTCGCGGTGTTCCACACAGTTGTGGAACACGGGCTGACGGCGACCGAACCGCACCGCGAGGAGTTCGTCGTGCCCGGTGGCGGGCGCTACCTCGCGGTGTACGTGTCACGGTTCCCCGGCCACGGGATGCCCGGCGCGGTGGTGGTGATCGACGACACAACCGACGTGCGGCAGGCCGAGCGGATGCGCCAGGATTTCGTGGCGAACGCGTCGCACGAACTGAAGACGCCGCTGGCGGTCATCAAGTCGAGCGTGGAGGCGCTCCAGGACGGTGCCGCCGAAGACTCGGACACGTGCGCCGCGTTTCTCGATCAGGTCGCGCGCGAGGCCGACCGGTTGACCGATCTTATCAAAGACATGCTGAGTCTGTCGCGGATCGAGTCCGGTTCACTCGGGCTGGAACCGCGCGTCGTGGTACTCGACCGCGCGATTACCGACTGCGTGGAGCGGCACCATCCGCGAGCGGAAACGAAGACGCTGACGATGGTGGAGAAGCCGCCACCAGACGCGCCCGCGAGCGTGGCCGCGTGGGCCGATCCCGACGCGCTGCGTCAAGTGATGGACAACCTCGTGGACAACGCGATCAAGTACACACCGAACGGCGGGCGGATCACGGTGCGCTGGGGCGCGACCGCGGACACGGTGAGCTTCGAGGTGGAAGACACCGGCGTGGGCATTCCTGAAACCGACGTGAACCGCGTGTTCGAGCGGTTCTATCGCGTGGATAAGGCTCGCGGTCGCGCGGAGGGCAGCACCGGTCTGGGCCTATCCATTGTGAAGCACTTGGTTCAGGCGATGCGGGGTCAGGTTCGCGTGAACAGCAAGCTCGGTAAGGGGACGACGTTCCGCGTCACGCTGCCGCGTGCCGGGAGTGCGTGATGATTGCGGAAACTTGGGAACGCGAAGAGGACGCGCGAGAGTTACTCCGGCTCCTACCGGACGGCTTCAGCAGGCGAAAACTGCGCCACTTCGTCTGTGAGTTCGTGCGAAGCCATTTTCCGCTACCGCTCAGAATCGAGGCTGCAACGGTTCTCGCACTCGCGGAACAGATTGCGGATGACGAGGCAAATGTCGATGAAGGCGATTGGGTTGTTACTTACGAGGAGCTTGACGAGCGGGCAGGAACAAGCTTCGCAGGTGGCAACGCGTTCCTCCTCGTCCTCACGATTGGCTTTGACATCTACGATGATGCACATTGGGCGCTGGACCGCGCAACCAGTTCGGAAAACGAGCAGGCAAACACACTGCTTCGCGAGATCTTCGGTAATCCGTTTCGGCTTATCGATTTCGCACCGTGGCGCACGGACACCGCAGTGTCACTGGCTCGCGGCATGTACGATTCGCGTGACTTCGGCGCGATGCCGATTCTCGCGGACGCGCTCCAAGACGCAGGGTGCGACAACGAAGACGTGCTGAACCACTGTCGCGACGCGAAGCAGACGCACGTTCGCGGGTGTTGGGTCGTGGATGGGTTGTTGGGCTTGGTGTGATGTGTGGCAACGCGACTTACTTCACCTCTCCCAAATGCAAATCAACCCCGGCTCGCCGGGGTTACTTCACTCCCCGATCACGTCCTCGAACTTGAACACCGCGACGTGACGGCGCTTCGGGTTGTTCGGGTCTACCGTCATTGCGCCGATGTAGATCGTCCGCTTGCTACCGGTCGCGGTGGGCGTTGTCACCACCAGCGGCGAACACATGATGTTGTTGTCCTCGTCGCCACGCCAGTCGTAACCGGGCAGCGTGCCGCGCCACCACAACACGTCGCCGGTCTGCGGGTGGAAGCAGAACACTCGACCCTCTCGCGACACCGCATACACCGCCACCGGGAAGCCACCCACGGCCGCGACCGCCGGCGCGCTCATCATCGCGCTGCCGACGCCCGCACGCCAACGGAGTTTGCCGGTCTTGCGGTCGATCGCGTACACGTTCCCGTCGCGACAGCCGGCGTACACGCTGAACGCGTCTGCCGCGAGGCCAGTGTGAACCGACTTCGGCAACGGATACCGCCATTCCTCCTTGCCGGTGGCCACGTCGAGACAGCACACGGCACCTGCCGGTTCCTTCTCACGGTCTTCGCTTTCTTCGTCGTAGCGGTACGTGTCCGCGCCCATGTTCCCGGTGCCGATGCCATAGAACACCTTGCTCCCGCTCGCGAGCGGCGGCCCGAACACACGCAGTTTCAGGTCCGTGCGCCACTTCTCCTTGCCGGTGTTCGCGTCGAGCGCCACCGCGACGTAGTTGAACAGCCCGCTGCCGGCGAACACGGTGTCCCCGACCACCACCGGCGGCGCGTCGATGTGAACGTCGTCCTTCTTGGTGCCCGTGTACTGCCACACCTGCACGCCCGTGTTCGCATCGGCGCAGATGAGACCGTCATCGCCGGCGGGGAAGTACACCTTGCCGTTCGCGACCGCCGGCGTGCCTTCGGTGTGCCCGTCCTTCGTCTTGAACGGTTTCTCCCACGCGGAGTTGCCGTCGGCCGCGTTCACGCAGTAGAGCCGGCAGCCCCGATCGATGTGCATCCCTTCGCCGCAGTACACCTTGCCGTTCGCGATTGTTGGCGTGCAGAACACCGGTTTCAGCGGTTCGCCGACCGCGTCCACGGCCCACTCGACTTTGCCGGTGTGACGGTTCATTGCGAGCAAGCGCCCGTTCGTCGCGATCTGCACGCCGAAGCACAGGCGGTCGCCGTCGAGCGCGAGGTTCGACATGATGCGCCCGAACACTTTCTCCTGCTTCCCGTCCTCAATCTCGAACGCTGCAATCGCGACCGGTTCACCTACCAGTCGCGGGGCGAAGTCACTCTCTGCGTCGCCAGCCTGGATACCGGTCGCGACCGGCCCGGCTCCGCCGCGTGCGCCCATGAGGAGCACCGTCGCGAGACCGCACAGCGCGAGCGTGTTGAGACCAACCGATTCTCCAGACAAACTGAGCCGCACTGTGGGAGTGGTTCCGTCCGCGCTTTGCGTGAGCGTGCGGTAACCGGCATACACGGTCGCGGTACACAGCGCGACGCCGATGAAAGTGAACTCGCGCATCGGGACCGCGACTGTGCTGTTCCAGTCCGCGAACACGGCCGTAAGGACAGTGCAAATCGCGGCAAACGCGGTGAGTCCGAGGAGCGCGAGCAGTTCCGTTCGCTCGGGCACGCCGGTCACGTCGGGTGCTTCGCTCGCCATCCGGCGGTAGCGCCGACCGGCCCACAGCAACCCGATCACCGAGATCGCGGTGAAGTAGATCGCAACCGACTTCGGCGCCAACCCCCACCCATCCGGGATCCAGTATGGGCGGTACGTCGAGAGCGCAAAGTAGATGAGGGCGAGCGTGCTGTTGATGCTCGCAACGACGAGAAACGCGCGCCACCGCTTCATGCCGACAGCCATCCGCGCGAACACGCCAGGGAACAGCGCCGCGATGATCGCGAGCGGCCCGACCAGCACGAAGGAGGGTATCACCGCAAACAGCGCAGGCGAGCGAACCGAGCCATCCTCACACTTCTTTGGTGCTTTCGCGACTGCCGGGCCGAAGCCGGGTTTCTCCTTCTCGTCGGGTTCGGGCAGTTTGGCCTTCTTCGCGAGCGCGTCCTCGATCGTTTTTACCATCTCAGAGCTGGTGCCCTTGAACGTGCGACGCAAGAACGGTTCGCCGTGAAGGAACGCCCACCGCACCGTTTTGCCGTCCGCGTCGAGAGTGCCGTAAATCGAGAACCACGAGCCTTCGACGAACACCTTCGCGTTGTAGATTTTCCCCTGCTTTCGCACGAAGAACACGAGTTCGCGCGTGTCGTCGAGGCGATCGAAAATGGTTTTCGTGTCGCCGGCTTTCTTGGCTTCGTCATCCCCAGTCATGTTCACCGGGATGCGGTCGAACGGCACCTCTCCCTTCAACTTCTTGTCGAACTTGAAAGTCGCGGTGGGGCGGTCCTTGTTGTCAGGGTCGAGTTTGTCCACCTTCGCGACGAAGATGAACTGATCGCTCTCCAGCACCTCCGCGAGTGGCGTGAGCTTTGTGATGACCGCTTGAACCGCGGTCGCGGAGAGGAATAGCGCAAGAAGGGCGAGCGCGGTGAAACGTGCGAAGTGTGTCATGGCAAGAAGAGTCCTTCTGGCGGGCAGCGTTGAGTTACATGATACGCTTCCCTCTGGGGCGCGGCGAAACGCAAACGTTCAGGTGCGTCGGAACTGCTTGTCCAACTCCTGTCGGCTGAACAGCAGCGAGGTGGGACGCCCGTGCGGGCAGTGGTGGCTGTCCTCCGCCATCGTGCGCAAGTGCAACAGGTAGGTGATCTCTTCCGTCGAGAGCTTGTCCCCAGCCTTCACCGCGGCCTTGCATGCCATCGTCGCCATCAGCAGGTGCAGCAGCGCCTCTTTTGTGGGGGCGCGTTCCTGGGTCACGATGTGGTCGATCACACCGCGAAGGATCACGTGCGGCGCCTTGCGCCCGAGCAGCGTCGGGTAGCTGGAAAGCAAGATGGTGTTTCCGCCGAAGTCGGAGACTTCGAGTCCGAGTTGGGCGAGTGCCTCAGCAGCTTCGAGCACGAGCGCGGCCTGTTCCGCGGGGAGGTCGATCGGCTCTGGGATGAGCAACCTTTGGATTTCGAGTTGCCCCGCCCGGATACGCCGGCGCAATTGCTCAAAGAGAATGCGCTCGTGCAGCGCGTGCTGATCGATGACGAGCATTCCTTCCGAGGTTTCGAGCACGAGGTACGAGTCGTGAAGCTGAAAGGCGGAAGAACTCGTTCCCTTCTCCTGCGTCTCAGCCTGCACCCCGTTTAGCGTTGGCCCCGGAGGGGCCACGCCGTTGGTCCCGCTGGGGCCAACGCTAAACGGGGGCGCAGGTTGTTGGGGGATGTGGGAAGGTTCCGCAAGCAACCCCTCCCCAACCCCTCCCCTAAGAAGGGAGGGGCTTAAAACAGGAGACGTAAGATTCTGCGTCTCTGTGTTTTCACTTTCTCCCCCTCCCTTCTTAGGGGAGGGGGTTGGGGGGAGAGGTTCTCCACGAACCAGTACCACCGCGGGCGTGCGCCAGAACGGATCCGCGATCTCGCCCCTCTCCCATGGCGCGAGCGTTTGCTCCGCGAGTTCGCGCCGCGGCGACGTAAACAGCGTCGGGACTGGCACTGGCGGTACCTGCTCCGGCACGCCTACTTCTTCGCCCTGTGGAACGGTCAGGTGCGGAACGAGATTCTCCTTCAGCAACCGGTGCTTGATCGTGCTCCGCACCAGCGAGTAGACCAGCGAGTTCTCCTGGAACCGCACCTCGGACTTCGTCGGGTGAACGTTCACGTCCACCTTGTCGGGCGGGATCGTCAGAAACAGGAACCCGACCGCGTAGCGCTGGGACATGAGCAACCCGCGAAAGGACTCTTGCAGCGCGTGCGAAAGGCTCCGGTCGCGGAACCAGCGGCCGTTCACGAACAGGTACTGCAACTTCGAGTTGCCGCGCTCGCACTTCGGGTCCGCAACGAAACCCCACAACCGCATCGGGCCTTCGCCGGAATCGAGTTCGTAGAGGGCATCGCGCACCTCTCCAGTAAAGAACAGCGCGATGCGATCCAGTAAACCGGCGCTGCGTGGGATGTCGTAAACCAGTCTGTTGTTGTGCCTGAGCGTGATGTGGAGTGTCGGGTGCGCGAGCGCGAGGCGAGTGACCGTCTCGCAGACGTGACCGAGTTCGGTCGCGACGCTTTTGAGGAACTTCTTCCGTACTGGAACGTTGTAGAACAGGTGCCGCACTTCGAGCCGCGTACCCGGCGAGCCGTTCCACGGCCGCGGCTCCGTGAGTGCGCCGCCGTCGCACTTCACTTCGCAGCCGCTCGCGGCGGTGTGCGTTCGCGATTGCAACGTGATCTGCCCGATACCTGCGATCGACGAGAGCGCTTCCCCGCGAAAGCCCATCGTCCCGATGCGGAACAGGTCGTCGGCAGTTTCGAGCTTGCTGGTGGCGTGTTGCGAGAACGCGAGCGCGAGGTCGTCCGGGTCGATACCGCAGCCGTCGTCGACCACGCGAATGAGTTCGGTGCCGCCCGCGTCCAGGTCGATGTCGATGCGGGTCGCGCCCGCGTCGATGGAGTTTTCGAGCAGCTCTTTCACGACGCTGGCGGGGCGCTCGATCACTTCGCCGGCGGCGATCTTGGTGACCACGTCCGGTGGCAGTTGGCGGATGCGGGACATTGCGGACTCACGAGGACAACGAGTGCTGAGTGAATAGTATCGCTGCCTCACAGGTGAGAAGGGAACCCCAGTTGGGGAGAGTGGTTAGCGATTCGCGCTGTTACGCCCGTGATTCGAGTAGCGCAGTCACGGGCGCCCCCGTGCTCGCGGGACGCGTGAAGCCATCAGGGCTGAGCCGCGTCGCGGGGTCGATACCCAACGCGGTGTACAGCGTCGCGGTGAAGTCTTCGAGCGAAACCGGGTCGTCCTTCACATACGCCGCGGTGCTGTCGCTCGCCCCGTAGACGGCACCGCCGCGAACACCGGCCCCGGCGAGCATCGCAGAGTAGCAGTTCGGCCAGTGGTCGCGCCCGTTCACGCCCCCACCGCCCTTCGAGATGCGGGGCGTCCGGCCGAACTCACCCACCAGCACCACGAGCGTATCATCGAGCAAGCCGCGATCGGTCAAGTCTTCGAGCAGCGCGGACACGGCCTGATCGCATCGCGGAAGCGCGAAGCCGAGTCCGTTCCAGCCGTCGTCGAAGATGCCGATGCCCGCGTTCCCGTGCATGTCCCACGTCTCGATGCTCATGAACTTCTCGGTCGGCTTCATCCCGGTCCACGCGACCACACTCGTCAAGCGCACGCCGGCTTCGACAAGTCGGCGTGCGAGCAGCAGGTTTTGGCCGAACGGGTTGCGGCCGTAGCGGTCGCGGACCTTCGCCGGTTCTTGCTCGATGTCGAATGCCCGCTTCGCCGCTGTGCCCGTGAGAAGGTCGAATGCCTTTGCGCGATGTGGCGCAAGCGGGTTGTTTGCGTCGAGCTTATCCAACAACTCTCGCCGACTCGCGACACGCTCCGCTGAAATACTCGCGTCCGTGTCGAACGCTTTCACGTTGTGGCCGGGCGTCGCGAGGTTGTCCGTGTGGCCGGTGCCGATAAGTAACGGCGCGTGCGCTGGCCCGAGCGCGCCGCCAGTGAGGTACGTATGGTCCCGCGGCATCGCCCCGCCGCCAAACTTCTGGAGCCACACGTAACCGGGCACGCTCGCGTCCGAGGGCTTCAGTTTTGACACCACGGAACCGAACGACGGGTCATCCGCAGCCGGTTTGCGGTTCCCCGCGAGGAGCATCTCGTTCGCCGTGTGGTGCAGCGCCATCGTGTGCGTCATCGAGCGAATCACGGCGAACTTGTCCGCGTTCTGCGCAAGTCGCGGCATGAGTTCGCCGACACGGAAGCCGGGCACGCTCGTGGCAATCGGCTTGTACGGTCCGCGCAGTTCAGCCGGCGCATTCGGCTTCGGATCCCACGAGTCGAGTTGCGACAGCCCGCCGTACTGGAAAATGAAGATGCAGTGCTTTTCGCGACGCTTGTTCGCCCGCGATTGCTGCGCCTGAAGCAACTGCGGAAGCGAAAGTCCGAGCACACCGAGGCCACCGGCTTGAAGCAACTGACGGCGCGACGGGAGCAAACACGGCATGATCGAAGCTCCGGCGGGAGCGGTGCGGCAAGTGAAGTAAAGTGTAACCGCGAACGCGTCGAGTGCGATAGCATTCCGAGTAACAAGAGGAGGTCGCCATGTTCACATCAGAAGCCGAACT
>SXID01000154.1 GCA_005772955.1 Planctomycetia bacterium | reverse complement strand
GCTTCGCGGCTTCCGCGATGAATGGTGCGTACTCCTCACAGTTCGCGCGCTGGGACTTACCCGATGGGTAATGATGCACCGTGGCGAACCGCACCTTGCGGCTCGCGGGGATGGGCGCCACCGCGAAGCTCACCTCAGCCCAATCGACACGCCCGCCTGGCGCCCACTGAAGGTGTAACTCGATGATCGCTTGCGTCGCCTTCGACGGCGCGCGGTACAGACCGGTGACCTTCGTCCAACCTTGCTTGTCGGTGTCGGCATCGAGCGGGTGCTCAGGCTCCGCGAGCGGGATCGCGCCAACTTCCTTCTCGCGTCCCGGCGGCGGATCGGCGCGAACGGCCTTCCCTTCTGCGTCTTGCCACACGATGCGCACAGGCGCGCTGCGCCGCGGAGTTGTCACGTTCGCAGTCTTGCGCACCGCCTCGAAGCGGTAAAATTTCCCATCCGCGACCGCGAACGACTTCTTGACCGTGCCGTGCTGTCCGACGGAATCGCCGGTTGTGATGATGAACGCGCCGGTTCCTTTCGGCCCGCCCTTCAGGTCGAACGAAAACGCGGGGCGAATCTCGTCGCGTTGCGCGGTCGCTTCCCAACCGGGCGGGAGCGGGTCGCTCACCGGCTTGCTCACGGGCGGCACGTCGGCCGAGAGGTGAAGCGTGGACAGGAGGATGGTTGCGACCGCAACCATCCCCGCAAACTTTAACACCTTGAACATCGGCGATCCTCGTTGTGGGCGCCTGATTGTTCCGCACGCGGGGTCAGCGCCGCAACGAAATTCGCACGCGGGCGCCAAAACAACGGACCACGCTCACGCGATCAAGTCCTTGATGACGTGTTGTTCTTCCACGCCCGTGAGCCGCTGGTCGAGGCCCTGGAACTTGTACGCGAACTTCGCGTGGTCGATGCCCATGAGGTGGAGCACGGTCGCGTTGATGTCGTTCACGTGCGCCGGTTTCTCCGCCACGTTGTAGCTGTAGTCGTCCGTCTCGCCGTACACCTGACCGCCCTTGATGCCGCCGCCCGCGAGCCACATGCAGAAGTTTCGCGGGTGATGGTCGCGCCCGTAGTTCGTCTTCGACAGCCCGCCCTGACTGTACACCGTGCGCCCGAACTCGCCGCCGCACACCACGAGTGTGCTGTCGAGCAAGCCCTTCTGCTTGAGGTCGGCTAGCAGCGCCGCGGTCGGCTGATCGGTGTCGTAGCACTGCGACTTGATGTCGCGCGGCAAATTGCCGTGCTGGTCCCAGCCGCGATGAAGGATCTGTACCGCGCGCACCCCGCGCTCAACCAGGCGGCGCGCGAGAATCGCGCTGGCGGCGAACGAACCCGGCTTCTTCACCTCTGGACCGTACAGTTCCAGCGTCTTCGCGGGTTCCTTCGAGAGGTCAGTGAGGTCTGGCACGCTCGTCTGCATCCGATACGCCATCTCGTACTGCGAGATGCGCGTGAGCGTTTCCGGGTCACCGTACTTGTCGAACGTCTTCTTGTTGAGCGTGCCGAGCGTGTCGAGCATCTCGCGCCGGTTTTCCGCGCTCACGCCATCGGGGTTCTGCACGTAGAGCACCGGGTCGCCAACACTACGAAGCGCGACACCGCTGTACTTGCCCGGTAGGAAACCGTTGGCCCACATGCGCGAGAACAGCGCCTGCGCCGCGGCGCCCGAACTCCAGTACGGTGTGAATACCACGAACGCCGGTAAGTCGTTGCTCTCGCTGCCCAATCCGTAAGAGAGCCACGAGCCGATGCTCGGCTTGCCCGGTGTTTCGCTGCCGGTCATCACGAAAGTACACGCCGGGTCGTGGTTGATCGCGTTCGTGTGTACGGTCTTCACGAGCGCGATGTCATCGACCCACTTCGCGGTGTGCGGCAGCAGTTCGCTGACCCACGTGCCGCACTTGCCATGCTGCGCAAACTTGAACATCGTCGGCGCGACCGGCAACCGCGTCTGACCGCTGGTCATGGTGGTGATGCGCTGCCCTTTGCGAATGCTATCGGGCAAGTCCTTGTTGAACTGCTCGATGAGCTTTGGCTTGTGGTCCCACGTGTCGAGCTGGCTCGGCGCACCGTTCAGGTGCAGGTAGATGACGGCTTTCGCCTTGGGCACGTGGTGCGGAAATCCCAGCAGCGGCGGGTGAATGCGCGCGACCTCTGCCGCCTGCGACTTCGCAGAGCGCGCGAGCAGCGCCGTTGCGAGACCGCCGAGGCGAAGACCAGAGGTGCCAAAGAACTGTCGGCGCGTGAGTTCGAGAGGGTTCATAGTAATTGTGGTGGGTTCGATCGTTTAGCATCGGCCCCAGCGGGGCCGAATTCGCTCGGCCCCGCTGGGGCCGACGCTAAACGGAGGTTGGAGATCAGTTCCTTGTGACTGCTTCGTCCAGGTTCAGGACGAGGTTGGCGATCATTGTCCACGAGGCGACCTCGACATCGCCCGCCACGCCCTTCGGCTTCGACTCGCCCGCACGAATTACTTTCTTCGCCGCCTCAGGGTTCGCCGTGAACAAGTCGCGCTGCTTCGCGAGCGCCGCGGAAACGAGTTTCCGTTCGTCCGCGTCGGGCTTGCGACTCAACACGGTGCGGTACAGGAATGTGATGCGATCCTCCACGGTGTTCCCGCCGTCGGACAGTACCACCTCCGCGAGCGCGCGAGCAGCTTCAAAATGCTGTACGTCGTTCATCAGTTGGAGCGCCTGAAGCGGCGTGTTGGTGCGGTCGCGGACGGCGCACAGTTGCTCGCGGTTGGTCGCGTCGAAGTTCGTGAGGAATGGATGCGGAGCAGTGCGCTTGATGAACACATAGAGGCTCCGACGGTATAGCGCCTCGCCGTGATCTTGTAGGTAGTAGCGCGTGTTGCTGTCACTGTAGCCGACCGGCTCCCAGATATTAGGCGGCTGATACGGATTCACCCCGCGGCCGCCCATCTGGGAGTTCATCAGGCCACTGACGAAGAGCGCATTGTCGCGAAGTTGCTCCGCGTCGAGGCGGAAACGTGGACCGCGCGACAGAAGCCGGTTCGCGGGGTCTTTTGCACGCGCTGCAGGTGTCTGGCTCGCGTCGCGCTTGAATGCATCGGTCATCACGAAGAGCTTCACGAGCTTCTTCGTGTCCCATTGCTTCTGGTACTCGCTCGCCAACCAGTCGAGTAGTTCGGGGTGGGTCGGGGGTTCGCCCTGCGCGCCGAAGTCGTCACTCGTCTTCACCAAACCGACGCCGAAGAACTGTTGCCAGAGTCGGTTCACCGCGACACGGGCCGTGAGCGGGTTCTCCTTCGACACGATCCAGTTCGCGAGATCGAGCCGCGTCGCGCGCTTCGCGGGGTCCGCAAGCTTCAACGGAGGAAGCATCGACGGCACGCCGGGAGTGACCTTCTCGCCCTTCTTGTCGTACTGCCCGCGGAGCATCACGAACGAGTCGCGCGGCACCGCCAGATCCTTGAACACCATCGTTCCCGGGATCGCGTCGGCCGCGATGGAGTGTTCGACGCGGGCCGTCTCCCACGCTTTCTGCCTCATCACGAGTTCCGGGGTCGCGGGCCGCGCGACGTATGCGAGGTAGTACGCCTGCAACTTCGCCGCGTCCGAAGGCGCGTACGGCTTCGCCGGCCCACCGGCCGCGACCGCGTTTAACTCCGCCGGTAAGTCGAGCGGCACCTTCCCGTTCAGCAATTTCCACCACAACCGGAACGACGACCGCGGGTCGGTGGCGGGGTTCGTATCGCCCGTCATCGCTGCCGCATCCCAGTACACTACGCCGCCGTATTCTTGGAGCGTTAGCGACGCGAGCGACTGACCCGCCTTTAGCCCGAGTTCGTCATTGGATGCCGACAGCTTGGCCCACGCGCCGGGCTTGGGAAGAGCGCCCAGGCGCGTGCCGAGGCTGCCGTTCCCGTAAGGCGATTCCGCAGTCGGTTCCTTTCCCCACCACACTTTCTTGCCACCCGCGAACTGCACTGTGATCGCACCGGGCGGTTGCTTCGGATCGATGTACACCCACGTCTCGAAGAAGCCCTTCGCGAGCGCCGCTGGTGCTGTCGCGAAGGCGATCGTGTCCTGGTGGAAGAAGGTGTTCGCTTGCCGCAATACGCGGCGCCCGGAGTGCGCCTTGAATGGCGGGTCTGTTACCCAGTCGGCCGCATTCCGCGAGGTGTTGCGGTCGGTGGCGCCGACAGGAAACGCGTCGTCGAACAACAGGTCTCGCACAAGGAACGAGTCCGTGCTTGCGAGCGTCGCGTAGTCGGTGTAGTCCGCGTGCGTGCCGGCTTCTCCTAGCTTGCGGCGCGCGTCCGTTTCGGCTGTCGCGGCGGCTTCGAGCGCGATCTTTTGCACGGGCGTCGGTACTTTTACAAACGGCCCGGTAGTGCTCAGATTGCCGTCCAGTGGAGGATCGGCACCGGAGTAGAAGAACGCGTAAAGCGAGTAGTATTCCTTCGTCGTAATCGGATCGAACTTGTGGTCGTGACACACCGCACAGCCAGCGGTGAGGCCGAGGAACGCTTGCGTCGCGGTGCTCGCGCGATCGACCGCGTTGCGGTACAACCACTCCGAGTCGATGGACCCACCCTCGCCCGTCGTCACGTTACACCGGTTGAAACCGGTCGCGGCAAGTTGGTCGTTGGTCGGGTCCGGCAGCAGGTCGCCGGCGAGTTGGTAAACCGTGAACTTGTCGAACGAGAGGTTGGAGTTGAAAGCGTTAACGGTCCAGTCGCGGTACTTCCACATCAGCCGTTCGTTGTCGAGGTGGAGACCATGTGTGTCGGCATAACGGGCCACGTCGAGCCAGTGCCGAGCCATCTCTTCGCCGAACCGCGGTGACGCGAGGTAGCGATCCACCATCTTCTCGTAAGCATTGGGCGTCTTATCCGCGTGGAACTCATCGAGTTCCTTCAGCGTCGGCGGCAGGCCGGTGAGCGCGAACGACACACGCCGAATCAGCGTCTCTCGGTCTGCTTCCGCGGTCGGCTTCAGGCCCACGCTCTGAAGGCGTGCGAGGAGGAACGCGTCGATCGCGCTCGCCTTCGAGTCGCGGCTAACCGGCGGCTGGGGGCGCGTGATCGCCTCGAACGACCAGTGTTTCTGGTACTTCGCGCCCTGAGCAATCCACAGGCGAAGTGTTTCCTTCTGCGCGGCGGTGAGTTTCTTGTTGCTGTGCGCCGGTGGCATTACCGCATCGGCGTCGTCAGTAGTGATGCGCTTCCAGAGTTCGCTCTTCTTCGTGTCGCCCGGCTTGATCGGGAACGTGCCCTCGCGCTCCGCGAACGCGCCTTCGGGGGTATCGAGTCGGAGCTTCGCTTTGCGCGCCTTTGGGTCCAACCCGTGGCACGCGAAACAAGCGTCCGCGAGGATCGGCCGCACGTCGCGGTTGAACTCGACCACACGCTCCGGGGGTTGGGCAAAACCTCTCCCCCCAACCCCCTCCCCTAAAAAGGGAGGGGGAGACAGAACCGGTCTTAGCCCCTCCCTTCTTAGGGGAGGGGTTGGGGAGGGGTCAGCGCCGCGCACGACCAGCAGGCACGTGAGCAGCGCGAAAATGGACAGCGATTTCATAACGGGATGCCGGATAAGGGGCGCGGCGCGGGAAGTTGATGAAAACAGTTCGGGCAATCGTTGTCAACCTGGAACGCGATAAGAGGAGGTTCTTGCGCGTTCGGCGTGCGCCAGGATTTTCAGGCGTCGGTGGCGGTGGTCAAATCGCGTTACCCCAGTCCTCATTGGTGTTCAAGCGGTTTATCTTGTCTGGTCGATGACATTTCGTGATTTTTACCCCAGTC
>SXID01000153.1 GCA_005772955.1 Planctomycetia bacterium | reverse complement strand
CGTGGTCGATGTGGCCGATCGTGCCGACGTTGACGTGCGGCTTGGTGCGCTCGAATGTCCCCTTAGCCATCGCTCCTCACTCCTCTTGGAAGAATATCACTCGGTACAAGGCCGCCGCAGCCGGGTCGGGCTCACTTCGGGCCGAGAGCTGCTGCTGGGATTCGAACCCAGGACCTCCTCCTTACCAAGGAGGTGCTCTACCAACTGAGCTACAGCAGCACGGACGGGGCGCGGTCAAGTAAAGGGTAAAAGATCGGAGGGAAAAGTGAAGGGGCGGAACGCCGGGCGGTCCGTTTCCTGGTCGATTTCTTTTTCCTTCGTCCGATACCCGGCCAGAGCGGGCGATGGGATTTGAACCCACGACATCTTGCTTGGAAGGCAAGAGCTCTACCGCTGAGCTACACCCGCATGGGGGAAGTTGCGAGTCGGGAGTGGCGAGCGAAAAACAAGAACGCTGGTGTCTTTGGTGTTCAACTCGCAACTCGTCACTCGCGACTCTCAACTTCCGAATGGGTAGGGAGGGATTTGAACCCCCGAATCCCGAAGGAGCCAGATTTACAGTCTGGTGCAATTGACCACTCTGCCACCTACCCGTGAACCGTCTCAATTCTCCGCGACAACTTCTGTTGTATGATCCGTGATCGGAAGTGAAAAGCTCGCGGAGGGAGTTGAACCCACGACCTGCGGTTTACAAAACCGCTGCTCTACCACTGAGCTACGCGAGCAAAACAACACAATTCCAAGGTCTTCACTGGCGTTAGGCGTTTCGCACTTTACAGTTTGATACCCGCCACACGTCATATCCAAGAGCGATTCTACAGCCTGAGGGTTCGCGAGCAAGTCGAACAAACCCGCCAAGCCCAACCCCGAGTTCCCGCTGTTCGCCCACGCATTGCATTGCCGGTCGAACGAAGCTCCGCAGGAAGGTGGACTCCGAAAAGTGTTGTGCCTCGCGGGTTGAGCGCGTATCCTCGATCTTCCACCCGCAATCCTTCCCACCTAAACCCCCGAGGAGCGGCGGTGCCGATGACCAACAACTCCTTCGCCAACCACTCCGAGTATCTTCGCTCCGCCGACCGGCGTGCGTTCTTGCGCGCCGGCGTGCTCGGAACGATGGGGCTGTCACTGCCACAACTCCTGCGCTCGCAAGCACACGCCGCACAGAACGGCCGGTCGGTCGAGCGGACAAAATCGGTCATCATCTTGTGGATGCGTGGCGGCCCAAGTCAGCACGACATGTGGGATCCGAAGCCGGACGCACCCGCCGAGATTCGCGGTGAATTCAATTCGATCGCCACGAATGTGAACGGCATTCGAATCACCGAGTTACTGCCGCAAACCGCGCGCATCATGGACAAGTGGTCGATCGTCCGCAGCCTGACGCACCGGGCGCAGGACGGCAACGTCGGGCACGGCGACGGCGACCAGATTTGCTTCACGGGCTACCCGGCCGGGCGCGACGGGCAAGTGAACGTCATGCCGAGTTGCGGTTCCTATGTGCTGAAGCAGAAGCAACACCTGAACCCGACGATGCCCGCGTACGTGATGATCCCGAAGATGATCCCTGGCACGGAACCCGCATGGCTCGGGCCGTCCTGCAAGCCGTTCGAGACGATCGTCGATCCCGCCGAAACCGCGCCGTTCGTGATCCCCAGTCTGGGCCTCAATCCCGACGTCACGACCGAACAACTCAGCGACCGACGCAAGCTCCTGAAAGGGTTCGACGAGGGCCAGCGACACGACACTGGCACGGTATTGGACAAGTTCCAGGCGCAAGCGCTCGACATCCTCACGAGCAAGTCCACGCAGGAAGCATTCGACCTGGATAAGGAATCGAAGGCAACGCGAGAGCGTTACGGCATGATGGCCGCGTTCGACCCTCAAGACCCAATGCGGTGCGGTGCCCCGAACTGGGCGCAGCGGATGCTCTTGGCTCGGCGACTGGTGGAGTCTGGCGTGCGACTGGTCACGGTCAACCTGGGCTGGTGGGACTTCCACAAACTCGGGTTCGACTCGCAGCGCCGCGGGTTCCTGCCCCGCTGGGACAAGGCGTACTCGGCTCTCATCGAAGACCTCGGCCAGCGTGGGCTTCTGGATTCAACGCTCGTGGTCGCGTGGGGCGAGATCGGTCGCACGCCAGTCGTCAACAAGGAAGCCGGTCGCGACCACTGGCCATATTTGATGTGCGCCGCATTCGCCGGCGGCGGCGTCAAGGGCGGACGGATTGTCGGTACTTCGGACGCGAAGGGCGCGCGGCCCAAGGATCTCCCCAAGTACCCGCACGACGTGCTCGCAACCATCTACCGCCATTTGGATATGGACCTGACGCAGCAGGCACTCGACTACGGCGGCCGGCCGCACGCGATCCTGCCCCAGGGCAACCCCATCGACGAACTGTTTTGAGTGATGAGCCGCTTACGGCTTCGCGAGTGGCCCTGTGCTACTCACGAAGCCGCAAGCGGCTTCCACACCTCCAAGGCTCCCCATGAACCCCCTCTCCAATCCCACTCGCCGCGGCCTTCTCCTCACTGGTGGCGCTGTCGCGCTCGGAAGCGGTGCTGCTGCTGCCGCGCCCGAAGCGCCGGCGAAGGTGTATCGCGTCGGTGTCGTATCGGCGGCCATTCTGGGTAAACCGCAACCGCGCAACGGGCATATCTGGCACTTCGCCCAGTACCTGCACCCGACGTGCGACTTCGACGCGCTGAAGAAGCACTACCCGACCGGCGAACCGAGCTTCCGCACCATGTTCCGCAACCCGAAGTTCAACTTCGATCAGTTGCCATTCCCGGATACGAAGATCACGCACTTCTACGACGCCGACCCGAAGGTGGCGGTGGCGTTCACCGAGGCGTACCCGGGCGTGAAGGTCGCCGCGAGCCTTGAGAAGATGGTCGAGGAAGTGGACGCCGTGTGGATGGGCGACGCCTCCGGTCTGGGTGAGGATCACTTCGACCTGGTCGCGCCGGGGTTGGCGAAGGGACTTCCGACGTTCTGCGACAAGCCGATCGGCGGGACTGTCGCGGGGACGAAGAAGATTCTGGACTTCGCGAAGAAGCACAAGGCTCCGCTGATGTCCGGGAGCATCTTCTGCCACGAGTGGGGCATGGAGTCGGCGCTGCGCATGCGCGACGCGGGCGACTTTGGGGCAATCGAACACGTCTCGGCGCGGCTCCACAGTCGGTACAGTCTTCCCGGCTGGATGATCTACGGTCAGCACCCGGTCTGGACCGTGATGCGACTCATGGGCGCGGGCGTCGGCGGGGTCAGCCTGTACGACTACAAGGACACGTGTCACGCGCTCATCACGTACCCCGACCGCTACCCATGCCACGTCTGGTTTGGGCAACCCTACGAGAAATTCGAGTACGACCGCACGGATGTGTACTTCAAGAAGAAACTGTTCTCGTACACACCGTCAATCGATGGCGACTACAGGTTCGGCTACCACTACGAAATGTTCCGCATGGCCGCGACGTTCCGCCAGATGGTAAAGACCGGCAAGGAACCGGCTCCGCACCAAGAGATTCTCGAAGTCACAGCGATCGTCCACGCGGGCGCGAAGTCCCTCAAGGACAAGAGCCGGCTCGTGGAACTGGCCGAAGTGATGGACTGATTCGCCGCGCCCGGTTCTTGTTCTTGCCCTCTCCCCTTATACGGGAGAGGGTCGCCGCGCTTCACGGCCGGGTGAGGGGTGAAACGCACACGCGTAAAAGGCGCTTTCCCCTCACCCAGTTCGCAAAGCCTCGCCACCCTGTCCCGCAAGGGGAGAGGGCAAAAGCCGAAGACCCCGACAAACGGTGACCGTTCACCGACCCACCCTGAACCGACCGGGATTCCTCCCATGCGCATCCGCTCCATCGCATCGCTCGTAGTGCTTCTCGCAATCCTTCCCGGACTCGCGAGAACTGAAGACAAGAAGCCGACCAAGGTTCGCGTGCTGCTACTGGGCGACAGCACGGTCATCGGCAGTGTGTGCCGGGACATGCACCCGAAGGGCGATCACCTGGAAGACGTGGTTCGCAAGCTCCTCGCGGCCGACACCAAACTGCCGCCGGTCGAAGTGATCAACCGCGGCGTGAACGGCGACATGGTCGGTCTGCTCCTGGCTCGCCCCCAGCGGTACGAGGCCGATGTCGTGAAGCAGGCGCCGTTCGACTTTATCTTCCTGCGTTTCGGACTGAACGACGTTCGCAACCTGAAAGACTTCAAAACGGAGTTCCCGGCTAACTACAAGAAACTGATCGCCAAACTTCGGGCCGATCACCCGAAAGCCGAGATCGTGCTCGAAACTGCCATCCCCTACCTCGGGGAGGAGCGTGACATGTTGGTCAACGAGCAGGTGCGCGTGGTGGCTAAGGAAGAGAAGTTGCCGCTGTTGGATCAGTACGCGCCGTACACCGCCGCGTTGAAGAACGGCCCGAACATGCTCAGCTACCGCCGGATGGAATCGAAGGCGTTTCCCGAGAAGTACCGCGCCCTGCTCCCAGCCGACGCGATCAAGGGCGATACCGTTTACGTCATGGACAACCTACTAGATGTTCACATGGCGACGGTTCCGGACTGGTTCAAGGACCGGCACCCGAACCTGGCCGGTTACCAAGTAATCGGCACGCAGTTGGCCGGCTACCTCGCTCCCCGGCTCCGAGAAAGAGCCAAGCCCTCGCCTTGAGCCGCCGATTACTCTCAGTCAGCGACCGAGGTGGGAAATTCTCGCCACACACTCACGGGAACAAGTTCTTCACCTGCTTGCGCAGATCGTCTGCGGTCTCGTCCGACCACGGGTAGATAATCCACGGCCCGACTCTGGTGAGATCCGGCATACCCGGCGAGGGCGGCAAACCCGCGAGCCGGTAACTCGGCCCGCCTTCCAGCGTGTCCTTGTTCAGCAAAAGCAGGTAGCGCCCGGAACCTGTGAAGCCACGCGACTCCGGCAGGTTCAGCACGACTATCTCGCCAACTGGCGCGCCCGGAGTCAGGGATTCAACCACGGTCACGACCTTGGCGGGCGCGCCTTCCTCACCCGCGGTTAGTTCTGCGACCACCACCACAGCAGCAGCAGCGGCTTGTGTGCGGGACACCACCGGTGCGCGGCTCTTCGTGAGGGCCGTGACACCCAGCCAGCCGAGCCAACCGACGAACAGCGCCGCGGCGATCATCAGGCGCGCGCGAGGGGTCATCGGTCACCCCGCTTGGCCGTGTCGCCGAGCGTGATCTCGAACCCAGCGGCGAGCGTTTCGTGGAGGTTAAACAGGTCGCTAAAATCATTCACGTCGTCGCGGTCTGACTTGCTCAGGCGCTGCACCTTGATCAGTTTGAACACGATCTCGCCAACGTGGTCGGTGGTCTTCACGCCCCACTGTTTGAACACCACGGGAGCCATCAGGCCGAACTCGCGGACCGCGAGTTCGCACGTGCCGTTGAGCAGTTCCGCACCGCTGACGTGCCGGTCCTCGGACTCCTCGTCGCGTTTGGCCGCGGCGCGCCCGAGCCGGTCCTGCGTGTACGTGACCGCATCGCACACAAACTCGTACGCTTCGTAAGCGAACCGCGGGTCTTCGCGGCAAAGCTCCAGTATCTTCGAGTCCACGGGCACCTCTTCGCCAGGTGACGAGTCACAAGTGTCGAATTGCGAGCGACAACGAAGCCGGTTTTGGTTCACGCGTCGCTGGCGACTCGCCACTCTTCACTCTTCTTACAACCTTGTCAAAACTTCGTCGGCGGCGACGGGCAACCGGCGACCGTCCTCGAACTCGACGAGCACCCGGCGGGCGAGAATTTCGTGCGCGAGGATCCGCCCCTGCCCCTTCGCGGTGACAACCCGCGAGCCGATGGGCGGCAGTTCCTTCTGGAACTCCTCGTATACGTCCTGCTCGAAGCGAAGGCAGCACTTCAGCCGCCCGCACCGGCCAGAAATCTTCGTCGGGTCGAGCGTCGATTTCTGCAGCTTCGCCATCCGCATCGACACCGGCGGCATCACCACCATGTGCGAGTTACAGCACACCGGTTTGCCGCAGTCGCCGTAGTCTGCGAGCAACTTCGCTTCGTCGCGTACGCCGATTTGCCGCAACTCGATGCGAGTATGGAACTCGCGGGCCATGCTCTTGACGAGTTCGCGGAAGTCGACACGCCCTTCGGAAAGGAAGTAGAAGATGAGCCGTTCGCCGCCGAAGAGGTATTCCACATCGACGATCTGCATCGCGAGTTTGTGGTCCGCGACGAGTTTGGTACCGCTGTCGTATTGCTGCTTCTGCTGAACCGCGATGCTCGCGATCCTCGCGCGGTCTTCGTTCGTGGCAACGCGAACGATCTCGCCGCGTGTCGGATCCGGGATGGCCGCGACCGCCTGCGGAGTGGCCGGGCACAGCACCTCGCCGTTCTCCAGTCCGCGCTCGGTGCGCAGCACGACGACATCGCTCCGGTGCACAGCGGTACCCTGCGGCGGGGTGAACTCGCCGATGTACCGCATCGACCCGTGTCGCACAAGGAACGCGGTCGCAAGTGGTGTGGTCGTGTTCATAGGAGGTATCGTCGCGGGTTCACGTCAAGTGTGCAACTCGACCACATCCTTGTCGTGCAGAATGTGATCGCGGCCAACGGTCTGGCCGTCGTGGACCGCGGTGCCCCACACGCGAGCCGACTTCACAGTATCTTCGAGATCGCGGTGAACCTTGCCGGCTAACTCCGCGACCGTGGCGCCAATCGGTGGCGTGAACGGGCTGGTCATGTCCGCCGGCTTGCCGGGCTGCTTCGTGTAGATCCGCATCACGCCGAGCGTGTCGTAAATCGCCTTGCGAAGTTCGGCAAGGCCGTCGCCGCGTTCCGCCGAGACGACGATGAGCGGGAGGCGTGTGCCGAATTCTTCTCGTGCGATCTCCAACCGGATATCGGCCGCATCGTCGTCTGCCTTGTTCGCGATGAGCAGCGCGGGAATCGCGTACAGCGTGGGGTCATCGATCGCAGGAGTTCCCGGTGGAACCAGCTCGCGCCGTGCGAGTTTCAGGCGATCGATCGCAGCACGCGTCGCGGGTGGGCCGTCATCGTCGGCCAGGTCGAGGAACAGCACCGCCGCGTCCGCGCCACGCGTGACGTCCGTGATGAAGGTCTCGTAGTTGTCCACGGTGATCGGCGGTAGGTCGATCAACTGAACGCGCACGTCTTCGTAGTCCATCATACCCGGTACAGGCTCTCGCGTTGTGAATGGGTACGGCGCGACGGTCGGTGTTGCTTTCGTCAACTTCGTGAGGAGTTGAGACTTGCCCGTGTTTGGTGGGCCGAGAAACACCACCGTTCCCGCACCTTGTCGGGGAAACTTGTACGTCCCCGGTGCGGCTTTCTTCGGACCCGATTTCGCCTGCTCAATCTGGTCTGTCAGTTCTGAAATCTTGGTCTTGAGTTCCGCCTGAACCTTCTCGCTCGCTTTGTGCTTGGGCAGCAGCACCCACATTTCCTTGAGTGCGACGAGTTTGTCCTCGGGCGTCTGTGCCTTCTTGTAGCGTGCATCGGCGTCGTGGTAGTGGGGCGGAAGATTAACTGCCATGTCTGCTCCTGGTGTTCAGCAATCGACCCGCAGGGTCGAGCCAAACGTGTTGGAATTGTACAACATCCCTCACCCCACATCAGGAACACTCATGCCCGCACTGTACGACCAGATCGAAGAAGCCGCATCCGCGATCCGCGCGCGATGGAAGCACCCACCGGTCGCGGGGATCATCCTCGGCACTGGACTCGGGAAGTTCGCGGAAGACGTTCAGGTGGACGTGACTATCCCGTACGGCGAGATCCCACACTTTCCAAGTTCCACCGCGCCATCGCACAAAGGACAACTCGTGTGCGGCACGCTCGGCGGCAAGAAAGTCGCGGTGATGGAGGGACGGTTCCACTACTACGAAGGGTACACGCTCAAGCAGGTCACGTTCCCGGTGCGCGTGATGAAGGCGCTTGGCGCAACTGCCCTGGTCGTGACCAACGCTTGTGGCGGGATGAACCCGCAGTGGAACCGTGGCGACATCATGCTCATCGAAGACCATATCAACCTGCTCGGGGACAACCCGCTGATCGGGCCAAACGACGACCGGCTTGGCGACCGGTTCCCAGACATGTGCAACTGCTACGATCGCGAACTGCTGAAACTCGGTCGGAAAATCGCGCTGCAGGAGGAAATCGTGTGTCATCAAGGCGTGTTCGTGGCGGTAAGCGGACCGAATCTCGAGACACGAGCCGAATACCGGTTCCTGCGAACCATCGGCGCGGACGTGGTTGGGATGTCCACGGTGCCTGAGGTGATCGTGGCGGTTCACGCAAAACTGCGGGTACTCGGCCTTTCCGTCATAACCGACGTGTGCCTCCCGGACGCTCTGGAACCCGTCAGGATTCCCGACATTCTCGCGACCGCGAACGAGGCTGAAAAGATGGTGCGTGTGCTGATTCGTCGCGTCGTAGCTGAAATTTAAGAAGTGGCGTGAGTATTTGCGTCGCGAGGAGAAGCGAACTACGCTTGGGCATGAATCCACTCCGCCCGCACAGCCGTGTGCCGTGACGCGAACCACAATCCTTTCGGTTTCCGAGCCGCCACACCAGCCGTCAGGCGGTACGCGTGGGTCGCGGCTGCGCTTGCGATCGCGAATTACCTCGCCCCGCAGGTCGAGTTGCAGTTCGCGACCACCGACAACCTGGGACACGCCGTCGGTATCCTTCGACGGTTCGAACCCCACGCTTCAACGGCTGGTCGCCGCGACCACCAAGTTGTCCTCACCGCGATCGGCGTGTGAGGCATTCAAGACAGCGGATAAAGCGGATCTTCACCGTGCTTGGTCTATGTTGTGGAACCTGTCTGTCTCGTGCCATCCGTCCACTCGCGCGGAAACGGCACAACCATCACTGTGCCATCTTTCCCCACCGCTACTTCCCCGTAGCCCTCTCAAACGGACACGTTGCGCGCGAACAATACTACCAACCCCTTGCACGCGACGCGAAGATGAGAGAAAGTGGAGAATCAGTGTAACGATAGTGAATCCTCGGTTTCCCTCCGATACTCTTCATCAGAAGCACACGCATTCGCTCCGTTGGAGTCACACATGACCCTGCCACGGTCGGCCCGTCTGGCCGCCTGCCTTGCCTTCCTGCTCGTCGCGACGTTCACGGCGTCGTCCGCAGCCGACCCTGTCCCGAAATGGGATCCGAACCGAGTCACGGCCCCGGAAGACCTCTCGGAACTGAAGGCGCTGCAAGCCACAGTGAACGGCGTGGTGGAGAAATGCACGCCCGCGACCGTCGCCGTTCTCTATGGTGCAAGCGCCGGCAGCGGTGTGATCGTGAGCGAGGATGGGCTTGTCCTCACCGCGGCGCACGTGATCCGCGATTACGAGATCCCGAAGAAGGGCGCACTTGAAGGAAAGACGAAGCCGTTCGTTGCGGGTCAGAAGGTGTTCATCATGTTGCCCGATGGCAAGAGGGTCGAAGGGAAGACGCTTGGCATCAACGAGGGCATGGACAGCGGCATGGTGCAAATCACCGCGAAGGGGCCGAAGGACGGGAAGTGGCCGTTCCTGCCGGTCGCGAAGTCCGGCGCACTTCCAAAAGGCCAGTGGGTCGTGTCCTTGGGCCACCCGAACGGCCCGAAGGACGGACGCCCGCCGGTTGCGCGTCTGGGTCGCCTGCAAGGAAGCACGAAGAACGTCCTCCGCACCGACTGCACGCTGGTCGGCGGTGACTCCGGCGGCCCGCTCTTCGACCTGAACGGCAATGTGATCGGCATCCACAGCCGCATAGGGCTTCCCATTTCGCAGAACCTTCACGTGCAGGCCGACCAGTTCAAAAACGATTGGGACAAACTCGTCGCCGGCGAGTGGGTGGACCAACCCGCGACTGCCAAGGCCGGTGGCGCGTACATCGGTGTCGTGTTCCCCGACGACGAGGAAGACGACGCGTGGCTCAAGGAAGTCGAGGAAGACGCCCCCGCGAGCAAGGCTGGGCTGAAGTCGGGCGACACGATCACCAAGTTCAACGACACGCCCGTGAAGACCGTGAAGGCGTTCCGCAAACTGATGGATTCCGCGAAGCCCGGTGACAAAGTGAAAATCACCGTACGCCGCGGTAATGTGGTCATGGGTCTGACCGTCACGCTGAGCAAGCGGTCGTGACCCTGACAACGCATCGTCTTGACTATCTGCCAGGAGCCCAGGAAACCCCGACCGAAGGCAGAACCGTGGAGTCCGCGTCGTGCGACGACTTGCTCTCAACCGACCTCCTCCCTCCCACGGGTCACGGGACTCGTGCCATGTTCCGCGTCTGATTCGTTCTCTTCACCACCCACGCTGGAGTTACGACCGATGATCGCACGTCTGATTGCTACCGCCGTGGTGCTGGCCGGAGCCTGTGGCCCGGCGTTCGCCCAACTCGGCAAGGATTCCAAACTGCTCGCCCCATTCAAACCGATCGTGGCGAAGGCGAACGAATCGACCGTGCGAATCAAGTGCGACGACAAGGACACGATCCTCGGGACCGTCGTGTACGCAGACGGCTACATCCTCACCAAGTTGAGCGAACTGCGTGGTGTGATCTACGTCCGCCTCCCCGACGGGAGCGAATACGAAGCCGCCATCGCCGCTGCGCACAAGGAGACGGACCTGGCGCTCATCAAGGTGGACGTGAAAGGGCTGAAGCCGGTCAAATTCGCGGACACGATAAAGGTTCCGCAAGGGAACTGGCTCGCGGCGGCGGGGCCGATGAGCGACCCGATCTCCGTGGGCATCGTCAGCGTGATGACACGCAAGTTGACTGGACGCGACATGGTGATCACGAACCCGAACCGCGGCTACATGGGCGTCATCCCAGTGGATGAGAAGGACAGCGACGGCAACCCAGCCGGCGCTAAACTCTCCGAAGTACCCATCGGCGGTGCCGCCGAGAAAGCTGGTCTGCAGGTGGATGACGTGATCGTCGAGATGAACGGCAAGAAGATCGCGAGCCAGTCGATGCTCCGCGAACTACTCGAGTCGCTTCGCGGCGGCGACGTGATCGCTGTCAAGGCAAAGCGCAAGGGCGAAACGAAGGACTTCAAGGTGACACTCGGCAGCGCACCGAAGGACCGCGGCGACGTGCAGAACGCGATGGGCAGTATTCTGTCCGGGCGCCGCACAGGGTTCCCTCAAGTACTCCAGACAGACCTCGTTGTTGACGCGAAGGATTGCGGTGGTCCGGTTGTGGACCTGGCAGGCAACGTGCTGGGTATCAACATCGCCCGCGCTGGCCGAGTGGAAACGTGGATCCTGCCGAGCGAGGTGATCCGGCCACTGCTACCAGATTTCAAGGCCGGCAAGTTCGCGCCACCGGCCGCGGTCAAACTGCCGGTAGCTCCGGCACCGCGCCTAAAGAAATAAATTGGCCGAGGCGCTCTGCCACGAACCAACCTCGCTGCGGTGGTTCCACGTCGCGCAGTTGCGGACGAGTCAGTCGCCGCTGAATGCGGAGGAAGGTAACAAGGCGTCGCCGAAGCGAAGCGACGGGGCATCGAAGCGAAGAGCATCCACCCCGCGGACCTGCAGGTGTTCAAAGTGTTGGGTGTAGTGAAGTAGCGTGGGCCAAGGTTCTGCGCTGGCCCACGTCTTCGTTTTGGTTTTGTGGCAGAGACATTCCTGTCTGTAGGATTCAAGGGTACAGCCGCACGGACAGGAATGTCTCTGCCACACGAGAATTAGGTGGGACGGCGTTGAGCCTCGACCCACCTACACCGACAACTCGCCCACAACCAATGTCACGTCGTCGGTGAGCTTCGTGTCGCCGCGGAAAGCGCGCTGGTCTGCGAGCAGGCGTTCCGACAGCACGTCGGCGGCTATGAACCCGTGTGCCGCGAGTGACTGCTCCAAACGCTCGGTGCCGTACCCCTCGCCCATCTCGTTCCGCGCTTCCACCAAGCCGTCAGTGTAGAAACAGAGGCGGTCGCCCGGTTCGAGTTGCACCGACTTCTCGCGGTAATGTTCGTCGGGCACGATGCCTAGCATGAAACCCTGCGCCGAAAGCGATTGCACCGCCCCGGTACGTGCGACGAACCGAAGTGGGTACGGATGCCCCGCGTTCGCGTACGTCAGCAC
Organism: Planctomycetia bacterium; assembly: GCA_005772955.1. Taxonomy (GTDB): domain Bacteria; phylum Planctomycetota; class Planctomycetia; order Gemmatales; family Gemmataceae; genus Gemmata. The sequence goes on along the minus strand of SXID01000153.1, from coordinate 16,345 downwards.
CCGCGTCCGGCGGTTCAACACACCGTAGAACGCGGTGACGAACCGTTCGTCGGCCAACCCCTGTAGACGCGAGTTCATCTCGGAGAGAACCGCGCCGGGTGAGGTCGTGGAGCCGGACACGTCGGCGAACGCAGTCCGCGACATGATCGCAACCATCGCCGCGGCTATGCTGTGGCCGCTCGCGTCAGCGATCAGGAATCCCAGGTGATCCGGGTCCGGTTGCGCGATGTCGTAGTAATCCCCGCCGAGGTGGTCGAGAGGGGCGTAGTGGACGCCCCACCGCAGTTCCGGCCAGTCGGGCGGCGCGTGCGGGAGCAGTAGCCGCGTCTGAAAACGTCCGGCGGCACGCAGATTAAACCGCAACTCCTCATCGCGCAACATCAATTCGTCGATCGCGCGATTCAGTTCGCGTGTGCGATGTTCGACGAGATTGTTCAACGATTCCGCCCGCAAACTCATGAGCATCCGCGAGGACAGGATGCCGAGAACTCGCCGTTCAGAGTTCACAACGGGGAGGTGCCGGACGCGGTGCCGGCTCATCAGCGCCACCGCGTCTTCCCAGTTTACGTCCGGCGCGATGCTGTATGGGTCGTAAGTCATCCATTCGGAAACGGGCGTCTCACGCCAGCCGGGCTCCACGTCCGCGACGCGGCGGATGAGGTCACGTTCCGTGAAGATGCCAGTCAGTCCGATCGCGTCGTCCACGACGATGACCGCGCCGATCCGCCGCCTGTTCATCTGTCCCATCACGTCGCGAAGTGGGCACGAGGCCAGAACCATGACCGGTTCGGGTTGCATCACCTCACGGACTGAAAGCAACTGTTGCCTCATATACGAAGATTACCCTGCAGATACGGACGGTTCTGGAAAATCCGGTAGGCGCGATTTGAAGTGAATTATAGACACCGTGCACCCACGCGATGTGATTCCTGTGAATGTGGTCAATGAAGCTTGACCTGAGTCGTCGATGGTACAAGATACGTGCAGCCCGACCCTCGCGGGGAGTAGCCCATGCCGATCTGGATGCGACAGGCAGCGGCGATACCGGTTCGAGATGGCCACGTGTGCTTGGTCACATCAAGCAGCGGTCGGCGCTGGGTCGTGCCCAAAGGTCAGATTGACCCGGGGCACACAGCCGGCGAGACCGCCCTCGTCGAAGCGTGGGAAGAAGCTGGCCTCGTCGGCGCACTCGACCCCGAACCGCTCGGCTCCTACGCGTACGAGAAACTTGGTCGCGAGTTGCATGTCCTGGCGTTCCGCATGATGGTCACCGAAGTTCGCGACGAATGGCCGGAACGTGATTTGCGGGTACGTGTCTGGTTGCCACTCACCGAGGCACTCGACCGTATCGACGAACCGGGGTTGCGAGACCTGCTCCGGCTTGCTTTCCATTTGAGAGCGCCTGGGCGAAACATTTTTGCGCCAGCGTGACGTGCCGCTTGTGGCGTAGCGGCGCTCCGCCACAAGCGGCGTGCTTACCTCAGCAGCGGCAGAATAACGCGGTCCACGTCTGCCTCGGTCGCGACCGGCGTCACCCCGGTGTGCAACTCCCACGATTCCTTAAGTTCTGCTGACGCGCCTGGCGCGAGTGTGACCAACTCACCAACCGTTTCCATCTCGAGCATGTCCTCATTCGAGAAGGTCTGGTAACGTGTCCCGCGGTCCGGGTACGTGGCCCCTTCTCGGTAGTCAAACCGCTTCACGAACAGCTCGCCGGAATTCAGGTACGCGACCCATCCCTCACGGTGTGCCAGACCGATCTTCGTAGGCCCCTTGTTCACATCCTGGCGCAGGAAAGCGTACTTCGCGCCGAAAGTCCAGCGTGTGTCGGCGAAGTCGAAATACGGCCACAGAATCAGTTCCTGGTTCGGCGCGAAATCGGCCGGTGATCTCGCGTTCTTCGGGTGAAGCGGGTGGTTCTTCTTGGGTGGTAACGGGATGATCTCGACGCCGCCGGGCGCCAACACAGTCGGCCCCCATGGAGCCAATTCGGTCGGCGCATGGCCGACGTTCGTGACGCGCAGTGTCACGCCCACGCGAGTGCCGCTCGCGCCGAGTCGCACCTCCATCACTTTCTGGATGCCGTATTCCGCTTCGACTGGCGGCGTGATGCGAGCGGCGTTCGGGCCGATCTCTTCCCACTTCACAGGGCGATTGTCCGCGAAGTACGTGCGGGTGAGGTCTTCCGGGGCAAGCCAGAACCGGTGCCCGCCGCGAATCTGCCACTCGGCTTCGCCGGTCCCGCCCATCATGGAATCGTAGTTCTTGAACACGTTGAACCCGGACGGCCGTCGGTAGGCGATGACGCGCGGGCCGACGTCGAGCGTCACGACAAGTTCCACGTCACCGTTACTGATGCGGAGGTTGTTCTTCCAACCGCGATATTCGATCACATCCACGCCAAAGGCCTCGAGCAAGGAGAGGAAAACGAGGAACGGGAGCATGTTAACATGCCAGCCGTTCGGAGTGTATCAGGTTCGATTACATTGCCGTGCGCAGAGGAGCCAATTGAACGGTGTCGCGAACTGTACCGATTATTTCGGCTCCGCTAGAACGGAAGGTTACCTTCCGTAGCCCTGCTACACCGCATGACAGCGTTTCGCGGCCTTGACTTGTAGAAAAACCGCGTGCCTCGGCCACCTGCTATAATCGTGAGATCGTCCTGTTCTATCACGAGCCACCTTGATGTCCACTGCTCCGAGCCGCATCTCGCTCCCGCTCTGGCAAGAGCAATACGCCGCGCCATTCGCGCCGACCACGGCCAACGAAATGGCGGCCCGCGGCTGGGATTACGCGGATGTCGTGTTCGTGACCGGTGACGCGTACGTCGATCACCCCAGTTTCGCAATGGCGATTCTGCACCGCGTCCTCGAGCAAGCAGGCTTTCGTGTCGTGATCCTGAGTCAGCCGGACTGGAAGACTTGCGAACCGTGGCGGCAGTTCGGCAAACCCCGCCTGTTCTTCGCGGTGAGCGCGGGGAACATGGATTCGCTCATCAACCACTACACCGCGAACAAAAAAGTCCGCAACGACGACGCCTACTCCCCCGGTGGGCGGATCGGGCTGCGCCCTGACCGCGCGTCGCTTGCGTATTGCCAGCGGGCGCGAGAAGCGTTCCCCGGTGTGCCGGTGATCGCGGGTGGCGTGGAAGCCTCACTGCGCCGGCTCGCGCACTACGACTACTGGTCTGACACGGTAAAGCGGTCAATCGTTCTCGACTCGAAAGCTGACCTTGTTGTGTACGGCATGGGCGAGCAGAACATCCTCACCATCGCCCAGAAACTGAGGGCGGGCGGCACACTGCGTGACCTACGCACGCTGCGGGGCGTGGCCTTCGCCCTCGGCGCGAAAGAGTCTGACGAACTGAAAGCCCAGGTTAGCCGCGAGCCGCAGGCGAGCGTGAGCGTCATCCCTTCGTACGAGGAGGTGCGTGACGACAAACTCGCCTTCGCCGAAGCGACTCGCATCATCCACACCAATACCAACCCCTTCAACGCCGTTACGCTTGTGCAGTTTCACGACCGGCAGGCGGTGGTACAGACGCCACCAGCGTTCCCGCTAACACAAGCGGAGATGGACGCGGTGTACGACCTGCCGTACAACCGCCGACCACACACGTCATACACGGAGACGATACCGGCTCACGAGATGATCAAGGACTCGGTGACGATCCTACGCGGGTGCTTCGGCGGTTGCACGTTCTGCTCAATCACGGCGCACCAGGGTCGCATCATCCAGAGCCGTTCCTCCGAATCCGTCATGAAGGAAGTAACGAAGCTTGCGGCCGATCCCAACTTCAAGGGGATCATCTCGGACATCGGCGGCGCGACCGCAAACATGTACGCGATGCGTTGTTCGCGCCCCGAGATTGAAGCGAGGTGCAAGCGACTCTCGTGCGTTCACCCAACCGTGTGCAAACTGATGACGACAGATCATGGGCCGCTCATCGAACTGATGCGCGAGGTGCGCAACGCGGACGGTGTGCGGAAGGTGCTGGTGTCGTCCGGCATCCGTATGGACCTCGCACAGATGTCACCGGAGTATGTGCGCGAACTCGCCGAACACCACACCGGCGGACGGCTAAAGGTCGCCCCGGAACACACCAGCCCCAAGGTTCTGGAGCTGATGAAGAAGCCGTCAATCGACAATTTCGGGGTGTTCGCGGAGCAGTACCGTCAGGCGAGCGTGGATGCTGGCAAGCCGAAGCAGCAGATCATCCCGTACTTCATCGCGAGCCACCCGGGTTGCGACCTCGCGGAGATGATCGACCTCGCGCTCTACCTGAAGCAGAACGGCTACCGACCGGATCAGGTGCAGGACTTCATTCCGGCTCCGTTCGACATCGCGACGTGCATGTACTACACCGGTCTCGACCCGTTCAGCAAGAAGCCGGTGAACACCGCGAAGAACCTGACTGACCGCAAGATGCAGCGTGCGCTGATGCAGTTCTTCAAGCCCGAGAACTACTTCGAGGTGCGCGAGGCGCTCATCAAAGCGGGCCGCGCGGATCTGATCGGTGGCTGCGACGGGTTGATCCCCGCGAACCCACCGAAGGACTCGATCGAGGCGCGCCGGAAGCAGGCCAACGCAGCGGCGCACAACGACCACTATCATTCGGTCGGGAACCCCGCTGTCGGCGAAGAAGCGGGCGAACGCCCTTCTCCACCGCTCGTGCGTGGCGCCGGGTACCGCCCTGGTCGCTCTTCGCAGAGCCGCCGCAAAAAACCCGGTCGCGGGCCAAAACCGCACTGAGCCTCGCGGCCTGTCGCCCGCAAAGCCGGGCTTCACGGCCGCTCCACATCAATCCTGGAGACCCAACATGGTAGACCCCGAACCCGACCCGCGGATCGTCTTCGTCGCAGAGAGTTCCCAGGTGGCCGAAGCTGTCGTCCGACTGCTCGGCGCGAACGACATCCCGGCCGAGATCGCAGCCAGCCCCGGGCAGACGAACACGGACCCGCTCACGGGCGCGACGGAGACGGTCACGACGGAAGAGTTCCCAGTGGTCATCACCGATCCTGAGAAACTGGAGGCCGCGCGCGAGCTACTGGCAACAGCACAGACGATGGCCGCAGTGAAGACGGTGCGGGAGAAACGCGCCAACCGCACGGGCACGCTCACCGTCGTGTGCGAAGATTGTGGCAAGTCGTCCGACTGGCCGGCGCAACTGATGGGCACCACCGAAATCTGCCCGCATTGCAGCGGCTACATGGACATCCCCGACCCGGACGAAGACTGGTCCGGCATGGACTTTGGCGATGCCGAAGACGACGCCGAGTCAAAGGAATAGTGATGTCGTTCAAGCTTGCACCATTCACCGTCGCTCCCCAGGAAGCCGGGTTCACGCTCGCGAAGGTGCTGCGTTCGCGGCTCGGCGGGCCGTCGTGGAACGACGTCCGCAAACTCATCGCCGCGCGACGCGTGAAGGTTGCCGACGCGATCTGCTCCGACGAAGCGCGACGCGTGAAGGAAGACGAAGTGGTGGTGCTCCTGGAACACCCGAAACCGCTGCCGCGGACCGCGCACCCGGAACGGCTCGTCGTGCGACACCTCGACGAACACGCGGTTGTGGTCGAGAAGCCTTCGGGGGTGAACACCGTGCGACACCCGGCGGAACTGGAATGGTCCGAGCAGCGCCGCGAACTCGACCCCACTCTGCAAGACCTCACGCAGTGGGCGGTCGCGTACCAGCTCGGCCGCGATGCACGCGACATTCCCCGCTTGCGAATCGTTCACAGGCTCGACAAGGAAACGAGCGGTTTGGTCGTGTTCGCGCGCTCGGTTCTGGCAGAACGCGAACTTGGATTACAATTCCGTAAGCACACGGTTGTTCGGCGCTACCTCACCGTCGTGCCGGGAATCCTGAGCGCGCAGACCATACGCTCGAACTTGATCGACGATCGTGGGGACGGGCGCCGCGGCAGCACGAAACTCCCGAACATCGGCAAGGAAGCGGTCACGCACGTTTCGCTGGAAGAGCGGTTGCAAGGCTACACGTTGCTCTCATGCCGGCTCGAAACGGGACGCACGCACCAGATTCGCATTCACTTGTCGGAAGCCGGACACCCGGTCTGCGGCGAGAAAGTGTACGTGAAACGCCCCAACGGCGAGATGTTCGACGACCAGAGCGAGGCGCCACGCCTCGCTCTGCACGCGACGGAGCTAGGATTCGAGCACCCCGCGACCGGCGAACACTTGCACTGGTCGATGCCGCTGCCGGGCGACCTGGCGAAATTCGTTGAGCGGTTGAGAGGGTAGCCGAGTCACCTCACAAGCCCGAACTTCTTGAGAGGAGACCACCCGCCGCCTGTACAAGCGGGAGCCAACCGGTTGTCGACAGTCCACCCAACATGCGCGTGTGCATTCAGCGCGCAAAACGGAACGCAAGGTAAAGCAGCGCGCAGAATGAAACAACCGTGGACATCAGCGCGACTGGGCTGATAACCGCGTGTGCGAGTCGCACGTTCGCCGCCGTCGGCGGTGTTGAGATGCCCGGCGACTCCGGCTTCCACCCATCACTCTCCCACCACGCCTCGTCGGCGCGCGTGACCGGTTCGAGTTCCGCACGGCTCGTCCACAGTGCAATGCTCCCGAAGACCATCAGCGAGAGCGCGGCCAGGTGAACGATGATCGGAAGAATCACATCGCCTTGCTTCAATGTGAGCGCGAGCAAGATAGCAAGCCCGTTATTCGTCGCGTGCAGCAGGATCGGCGCCCAAATGGACCGCGTCGCGATGTACACGAAGTGCAGGTACAGGCCCATCACGGTAATGACAACGAGTTGCGAGGGGTCGAGGTGCATCGCAGCGAACAGCACTGCCGTGAGAAACACACCCAAGGCAATCCCATACCGCGCGCACAACCCGCGTCCCAAGAACCCGCGGCACCACAACTCCTCAACCACGCCCGGCCCGAGCGCGACGGCCAGCACAGTTAGTGGCCACGGGAACCGCCCGAACACGCTATTGAGCGCCTTCAGCGTCGGCGGGGACGTCATCCCAGTCGCCCACATGAACAACGTTTGGATGAGATCCGACATGACGATGAAGCCGGGCACCAGAAGCAGTACAAGCACGACGTGTATCCAGTGCGGGCAGCGAACGCCGATCTGTCGCTTCCAGTCCGGTCCGATGCGCCTCGGTAGTACGAGAACGATCAGGCCAACCGAAGCGAACTGTGCCGCGAGCATTCCCCACGCGAGCGATTCTCCGATCTCGACCGGCATCGGAGGGCGTTCGCCTTCCTCCTTGGGATCTACCGACTTGCGGAACCCGGCCAACTGCTCGTCCACGAACTTGCCCGGTTCGGGTGCGATGAATGCGTACACGGTAAACACGACCGCCACCGCGACCACAGCTCCCGACATCTGCACGAAGACGAACACCACACACCACACCACCGCTTCGAGGAACCCCGGCTTGGGGCGCGAGGGTGCAGGTGGTGGAGTCGCGTCCTCCGGTTCGGGTCGCGTAACCAACGGTGGGTCGTTCGTAGGTTCGCTCATCGGGTGCGTTCTTCCGGGGATACTCTCTCGACGCCAACCGCGCAGGGCACCTATGTTCCACGTGGAACGTCGGTGATCATTAGAACGATGCGCATTTGAATACAGTCGGAGATACGCACCCGGCGGCTCAGTACCGAACCCAACCGCTGTATTCCATCAGTTGCAGGAGCCACGGGTTCCGCCACGGGTTCCACGCGGGATAGAACACGCTCAACACGCCGAACCCCAACAGCAGCGCGCACAGCAAACGCCCTACCCCGCTGCGCGCGAGGCGGTCTGCGGCCGGCGGGATCGCCAACACCCACAGCGGTATCAGCCAGAACAGCCATCGCGGGCCGCTTGTGTTGCCGCCGTAGTTGTAACTCTGTGTGCGCGTCAGGTAGAAGCAGAACACTGTCACCGAAACCACCAGCGTCATCGCGGCGAACATCTCCAGAGTCCAGCCGGTGCCCTTCTTCGCGCCGAACAACCTCCGCACCGCTGGCGCGCTCTTGATCCCCATCACGGCCAAGCCGACCAGTGAAAGCAACCAGACCGGCGTGAGGCTGAACCACCCGTGATGCCCGAACGACAGGTGGAACGCATACCCCGTCGTCGGCTCTTCATTGAAGTCGATGCCCTTCGCCGCGGGCGTGCCGCGCTTCGCCCAGTGACTACCCGCGAAGTCGTACCACGGGCCGCCGAACTCGCTGTACGCGGGGAGGAGTTTTCCCATCGCTGCGTAGTTGGTAGCAAACAACGCGGCGAACGGTAGCAGCGCGCACGGCACGAAGAACAGGAGCGTATTGCGCGGCCGGGCGACGAGCAGCGGAAGGAACAGCGCCGCGAAGAAGCACAGCGACGGTAGCTCGAACGTGGCCGCGAACGCCGCGAAGAACCCGCAGATGCCGTAGCCGCGCGGCGTCATGTCGCGGTTCTCGTGAATCGCTCGCAACAGCGGGTAGCTCGCGAACAGCACGCAGTACGCGGCAGGTAGATGGTTGTTTAGCGTGCCCGAGAACGTAAGCAGGAACGTCCCCAGCGCCGCGACCGCGAACGCGAGCAGTTTCCCGAAGTCGGTCTTGCCGTAAATATCGATCAGCCGGCCGATCAGGAGGAGATAGATTGCGAACGGGAGCACATTCCAGGTCAGAACAATCGCGGGGATCACAAGCCAACGGTCCTTGACGATATCCCAACCAAACACCCGGTTCAGTACCCAGTATTCGCACGCGACGAGCGTCGCCATGAGCGGCGGCTTGCTCGAATAGAACTCCTTCGTGTCGGGGTTCATCACGATGTCGAGGCTCTTGTACCCCGGCTCCGCAACGATGCCCTCGTCCTTGTACTTCGTGAGGTCGTTCGGGTCGGGGTAGGTGCGCTTACCGATGACGAAACTGCGTTCGTGAATGAGCGAGCGAACGGTGGCCCAGCGAGATTTGTCGTTGGAACTGAACGTCGGCATCGGGTCGGGGCGCGTATCGGGCCACTTCCGGTCAGGCTCATTGCCGTAGCCGCCCGGTCCGGCCTTGTAGCGGCTCGGCTCGATCACGTTCTCGGCACCAACGGTCTTGGCCGCGGCGATCGCTACCGCCGCGACCATCAGCAAGAGGAACGCCGAGCGGCGCACGTCGGACGAGTCTGCAGCCATCAGAAGTTCCCAGGGTTACCTTCAATACGCTGTGCGGGGTTACCACTCCAATTGTCTTCGCCGCTCGCGGCGTAGCGTAGCGGCGCACGCTACACCTCAAACAGCGAAACCAAAGGCTACCCAACTCGTTCCGAGACGCTGTACGGGTCGTTGTCGAGCCACTTCCGCGCAACCGTCATTTCCGCCGTGAGGCCCGCGAGCAAGCACTGTGCACCGAGCAGACCACAACCCACCGAGAGAGTCAACACGACCATTTGCGTCAGCAGCCCCGCGCCCACCGTTTCGTCAATCAGCCGGGCGAGCAGGTTCACCAACAAGAGAAAGAACCCGAACGCGCCGATCGCTCCGAATGTCAGCCCCCAAGAGCCGAGGAAGTGGTTCGGCCTTCGCCCGAAGCCGGTTAACAGGCGCACCGTGGTTACGTCGAGCGCGCCCTTGATGAACCGCTTCCAGCCGTACTTGGAACTGCCGAACTTCCGCGCGCGGTGTTGGATCACCAACTCGCCGACCTTGAACCCGCGAGCGGTCGCGAGCACCGGCACGAACCGGTGCAGTTCGCCGTAGAGGTACACCTCGCGGATCGCCTCGGCCTTGTATGCCTTCATCCCGCAGTTGTGGTCGTGTAGGTAAACGCCGGTCAGCACGCTCAGGAACTTGTTGAACACGCGACTCGGGAACACCTTGTGCCAGGGGTCGTGACGTACCTTCTTCCAACCACTCACGACATCCAGCCCGTTGCGAAGCGCTTCGAGGAAGCGCGGGATCTCATGCGGGTCGTCTTGCAAATCGGCGTCCATAGTGAGGATGACGCTCCCGCGTGCGGCGCTGAACCCGGCGGCGAGCGCCGCGGCCTTCCCGAAGTTGCGGCGAAACTTGATGCCGCGCACTCGATCGTCCTTCGACGCGAGTTCGCGGACGATGTCCCACGAGCCGTCCTTGCTGCCGTCGTCGATGAAGAGTATCTCGACGTGTTCCGGTAGCGTGGACGCGACTTCGGCAATCTCCGCGTGCAGCGCGACGAGGCTCTCCCGTTCGTTGTAAACCGGGATCACGAGCGTGAGTAACTGAGCTTCGCCGGGTGTCTCAGGAGACATGAGGCTTCTCGTTGTGAATCGGAATCGTTTCGTCGTGGCGAACCGGGGGCGGCAGCGTGGGCTTCTTCGCGTAGAGCAGAAGCCCAACTGCAAGTTCGGCAATGGTCCAGGTTAGCCGGAGGACGATCGCGACGACAACCGCGATGCCCGCCGCGGCGTCGGCGCCGATTGCGGGCGTGAATCGTGGCGTCAGCGCGGCGGCCAGCACGAACTCGCGCGCTCCCAATCCGCCCGGCGCGACCACGATCACGAACCCCGCGACGTAGGACAACGCGACTGCGGCCATCTCGACCGAGTATTCTTCCGCATTCCACTCCGGCGGGTTCGGCACAAGCGCACGGATCGCGAACCCGAGACTAAGCGTGAGCAGACAATAACCGCTGGCCCCGTGTACCAGACCTTGCGCGAGCAGGAAGATAGAAGGCGCCGGGAGCGGGCGGGCATCCGGCCCGCGGCGTTTCTTTGCGATCCGCACCACGAGTTTGTTCAGCACGCCCAGTCCCAGTGGCAGCGCAGCCATCGCGAACAGCAGCGTCGTTCGCCCCGAAATCTCTGGCGGCAACATGCCGAGCGTGGGTAGGAACAGTACGCCCAACAGCGCACCAGCGGCCATGCTCGTGAGCGTCTCATATGTCGCAGTAACCGCGACAGTGATGCGGCTCGCTCCGTAAGGGCGCAGCATCCCGACGCGCATCACGAGAACGAACACCTTCCCCGGAATGTACTTCCCGAACTGGCTGATGAAGTATGTCCGCAGCCCGATGTACCACGATACCGTGACGCCCTGACTGTGTAACAGCCTCACCCAGAACGTCGCCCAGCAACAGTGCGCGAAAAGGTAGAGTAGCCCCGAAAGAACCAGCAGTTCTACGCGCGGCGAGAACGGCACCCGCGGCATTTTCCGAAGCACGTTCGCGAAGTACCACACCACACCGACGACGATCGCCAGCGCGAGCCCGGCCTCGATGACGAGTACAATCTTGCTTCGTTTGCCGTTGGACATGAACCGGATTCTACGAGGCGCGCGGGGCTTGGCGAGCGCCCTTCACATTGTCGTCGTGCGCCGCGTCTGATAAGTTCAATCAGGAAGAATCGAGGAGCACGCGATGAGTACCGAGAACGCCTCACCGACGCCAGACAAACCCACGCCGCCGGCCACGCCGCCCGCAGCGCCCCTGACCACGACGACGCCAGCCGCAGGTCCGCCGGTCTACGGCGCGCCCGCGGTGAGCGCGCCAAAGCCAGGTGGTGTGCCCGCGGCCAACACGCCCAAACCGGGCGGCCCTCCACCCTACGTAGGTAAGGGACCGCCGCCGCGACCGGGTGGCCCGCGACCGGGTGGCCCGCGGCCGGGTGGCCCTGGCGGCGACCGGCCGAACCGCAGCGACAAGGCGTACAATCCCGGAGGCGCGCCGCAGCAACTGTTCTTCGGCGGCGAGAAACCGAACACCCGCGAACTCGACAAACTCATCGAAGACGAACTCGCACAGGCGATGGGCGACTTCGACGTGTCGAAGACCGTCGCGGCCGTCGAGACGGTGACCAAGCCCCGCGCAGCGGGGACCGTGGGCGGCGGTAAGAAAGTCGGGGTGATTGTCGGCGTTCACGGCAACGACGTGTTCGTCGAGGTGCCCGGTGGGCGCAGCCAGGGCGTATTGCCACTGCAACAGTTCGACGGCCGCAAGCCCGCGATCGGCGAATCGGTCGAGTTCGACATCGACCACTATGATGCGGGTGATGGGCTGCTCATTCTCACGCGCCAGGGGTCCACGCAAGTCGTTCACGACTGGTCGCAGGTCGTTTACGGCATGATCGTGGAAGCGAAGGTCACCGGTACGAACAAGAACAAGACCGGGCTAACGATTGAGGTCGCCGGCATCAAGGGGTTCATGCCCGCGAGTCAGCTCGACCTGTATCGCGTCGAGAACATTGAGCAGTTCGTGAATCAGCGCCTCAAGGTGATGGTCACCGAGGTCAACCCGGAAGAGCGGAACCTGCTCGTGAGCCGTAAGGCAGTCCAGGAACGCGAAAAACAAGTCAAGGCCGAGGAGTTCTGGAAGACCGTCGCGGAAGGTCAGGTGATGAAGGGCATCGTGCGGAGCATCAAGCCGTTCGGCGCGTTCGTCGATCTCGGCGGCGCCGACGGCCTCATCCCGGCGTCCGAGTTCTCGTGGCAACGAGTCGCCGACCTGAACGAGTTCGTGAAGATCGGGCAACAGGTCGAGGTGAAAATCAATCGCGTGGACTTCGACGCGCGGAAGATCAGCCTCAGCATGAAGCAACTGACTGTCAGCCCGTTCGAGGAGTACACGAAGACGGTGCAGGCCGGTGCCCGCATCACCGGGAAGGTGACCCGCATCGCGGAGTTTGGGGCGTTCGTGGAACTCACCCCCGGCGTCGATGGTCTGATTCACATCTCGGAACTCTCCACGCAGCGAGTGCGCCGCGTCCGCGACATCTTGACCGAAGGCCAAACGGTCGTCGTCGAGATTCTCAGCACGGACCCGACCACGCGCCGGATCGCGCTGAGTCTGAAAAAGATCGCGACCGAGGAGGAAGCCGCCGCGTCGGCAGCAGAGGACGCCGAGAACGAAGCCGACCTGAAGGCGGCAGAAGAGGCGATGGCCAACCGTCCGGTGAACCCGAACCTCCGTGGCGGCATTGGCGGGCCGATCAAGTTCAATACAGAGTGATTCGTTTCGCCGCTTGCGGCGTAGCGGGCTTCCCGCAACGCCGCAAACGGCGAACAGAAAAGACCCACAAGAGACCGCGTGCATGACAACCGCCGGTCCGCTGAAGCCACGTTCGCCGCGTGAACTCGCGACGCTACTCGATACTCTTCAGAAGAACGTCGGCCGGGTGTTCCTCGGTAAGCCCGAAGTAGTCCGGCTCGCGGCTGTCGCGATCCTCGCCGACGGGCACCTTTTGCTCGACGACGTACCCGGTGTAGGGAAAACACTTCTCGCGAAGGCGCTCGCGCGAAGTCTCGCGTGCAAGTTCAACCGCATCCAGTTCACGCCCGACCTGCTGCCGGGTGACCTGCTCGGCGTCACGATCTATCACTCGCAAACTGGCGAGTTCATCTTTCAGCCCGGCCCGGTATTCGCGGAAGTCGTCCTCGCCGACGAGATCAATCGCGCCACCCCGCGCACGCAGAGTGCACTGCTCGAAGCGATGCAGGAACGACAAGTCACCATCGATGGCATCACGCGACCGCTCGGCCCACCTTTCCTCGTGGTCGCGACCCAGAACCCGCACGAATTCGAGGGGACGTACCCACTCCCGGAAAGCCAACTTGACCGGTTCATGCTACGTGTGAAGGTCGGGTATCCAGACCGTGAAGCCGAGCGCGCGATTCTCACGCAGCACCGCGCCGGCGAACCGGTCGAACACCTCGAACCGGTTCTCCAACCCGCCGACGTGATGGCGCTCCAAGCCCACGTTCGCACGGTGCTCGTCGATCCCACAATCGCCGAATACGTCCTCGATCTTGTCGGCGCGACGCGGACTCACACCGAACTCGCGCTTGGGGCGAGTACGCGTGCATCGCTCGCGTTGTACCGCGCCGTGCAAGCGCTCGCGGTCACGAACGGGCGAGACTACGCGGTGCCGGACGACGTGAAGGCGCTCGCGGAGCCGGTACTCGCACATCGGCTCGTAACGCGGAGTTGGGCCGCCGGCGGGCACCCCGACGCCGGTCCTATCGTGCGCGGGATCCTCGCCAAACTGAAGGTGCCGACGTGAAACGCACCGACGGCGCCACGAGCTTGCCTTCGCTCCAGTTCACACCGTCCGGGATCGCATGGCTCGTCGTCGCGCTAGCGGTCGGCGGACTTGCCTGGTACAAGAGCATCAACTTGGTGCTCCTCATCGTGTACGTGATGATCGTGTTGGTGGTGCTGAACGGACTCTTGGCGTGGCGGAACGTGCGCCGGGCTCGAGCGACCCGGCTCGCGGTGCTGCCGCTGTTCGCCGGCGAGCGGTCCGAGTACGGAGTGCGGGTGACGAACGACGGACCGCGTCCGGTTACTGTCACGGTCGAAGACCGGTCCACTGCAGGCGCGACGAACTTCCTGGCGTACCGCGTACCGGGACAGGGCGTTCTCGAATGCACTGCGTCACGCGAGTTCCCCAACCGCGGACGTTTCGCGGGCCCGATCGTGCTTCAGTCGAGTTTCCCATTCGGCTTCATACTCTGTCAGCGCCCGGGCGACGCAAGCGGCGAGGTCGTGGTGCTCCCGCGCCCAGGGTTCGCCGAAGCGGACGGGCTGCGGCGGTGGGTCGCACGTCAAGCCGGTGGCGACGGCCGCGCCCGCAAGGTGCTGCGGCACGTCACGACCGACCGGGCCGAGGTCCGCGGCGTGCGCCCGTACCGGGCCGGAGACCCGATCCGCGATATTCACTGGCGCACGACCGCGCGGCGCGGCGAGCCGATGGTACGCGAATATGACACCGCCCCGTCGCCGGAACTGGTGCTGGTAGTGGAGGCATGGTTGCCCGCGAATCCGACGCCCGCGGACCGCGACCGTCTCGAAGCGGCGTTAAGTCTGGCAGTCACGATCGCAGTGACGTGGCGCCACGCGTTCGACAGCCCGGTGACAGTAGTCGTTCCGGGCAGCGGGGTCGCAACGGCGAGTTACGACGAAGACCTGCGCAAAGCGATGACGCCGCTAGCGGACGTGACCGGCGCGCCGAATTTCGATGCGCCAGGAGTGTCCGCGTTCACCGGTCGTCTCGCGCGCGGCGCGCGGGTTGTCGTGAGCAGCCGGCGGAACTCACCGTTCTCGGGCACGCTGGCGCGATCCACGGGGAAGCCATTCGCAGCCGTCAGTCCCGGCGACCCCCTGCCGTGGTATCAGCCGCCATTGTAGGGTTGGTCGAGGGCCGTGCTTCGCGGGCCAAAGGCCCACCGTGGGACTGTTGACGGCGTGTGGTGAGTTGCAAAAGCCGAAGGGCCACCGTGGGACTATTGACGGCGCGTGGTGGGCCATCGGCCCGCGAAACGCGGCCCTCGACCCACCCTGCGAAAGTCACCCATGCCGACCGAAGCGACCTTCCGGTTCAGCACGTACCTGACACTCGCGCTGGCGTGTGTCGCGCTGGGGTACGCGCAGGCGCCCATGCTCCCGGAAGTGCCGGTGTTCGCGGGCCTCACGGTCGCCGCGCTCGGCACGCTGTACTTCCTCGAATCGCGATTCGCCCTGCTCTCGATCCCCGCGGCAAACCGGCTCGGGGCTGTGGTCGGCGCGGGGTTCCTCCTCTGGGCTGCGTACCGAATCAAACGCGAGATGGATTCGTCCACGGCCGAGTTCGCGAGCGTGGGCTGGCACATGCTCATCGTCGCGATGTGCGGGCCGCTCGTGATGCTCGTGCTCGCGGCGAAAGTGGCACGCGGGGGCAAACACGCGGGCGACTACTGGGCGCTTCATGGGACCGCGCTCGCGGGTGTGGGGTTGTCCGCGGCGTTCGCGGAGCAACCGCTCTGCTTCGCGCTCATCGGACTGTATCTCGTCGCGGCAGTGTGGAGCCTCACGCTGTTCCACCTCAACCGCGTGGCCGAGATTGTGCCCGCGATACCCGACCCAACGTCGCCACCAACCTTCACGGCGGCCATGTCCTCTGAACCGCTTGGCACTCGATCGGGCTTCCGACCAGCGCTGCTCTGGGCCGTCGTCGCGGGTGCGGTCGCAGTGCCTGCGTACCTACTCACCCCGCGTTCCCAATCTCTACAGGCCGACTTCGGGAAACCGCGTGTCGAAATCGGATATGGCGCTGATCAGATGGTGGACCTGAATCGGACCGGACCACTTCAATCGAAAGACGAAACTGCGTTTGAAGTGACCGCAACGTACCCCGACCAGACACCGAAAACGGACCTCGACCCCGGCCAGCGCTGGCGCGGTGAGACCCGTGGAGTGTACACCAATGGCGAGTGGAAGCGAACGGACGGTCTCCTCCCGAACATCACCGCGACTGCACGCCAGTCGGCCGTGTGGCGTCCCCCGGACCTCGGCGCGGGCCAGTTCACGCTGACCTACAACGTGCCCGAGGAACTCCGGACGTACTTCCTGGCCGACCCCGTCGTATGGCGCCCGAACCAGCCGGTGCCGATCGCCG
>SXID01000152.1 GCA_005772955.1 Planctomycetia bacterium | reverse complement strand
TAGCCCGATGCGGCCGGAAGGGTGATCGTGAACTTGGTTCCGCAGCCCGGTTCGCTCTGCACGCCGATGGTGCCGCCGTGCGCAACGATGATCTTGCGCGTGGTCGCGAGACCGAGACCATTCCCGTCGGTTTTGGTGGTGTGGAACGGCGTAAACAGCTTCGCCAGGACACCCGCGTCAATGCCAACACCCGTGTCGATCACGTCCAGGCACACTTCGTGGGCAGTGCGAGTGTGAGGGGAACACGAAAGCAGTTCCTTGCTGTCTTGGTTTTCACTCCCACTCACGCGATCGGCCGTCCGGCCGATCAAGGTAAGCGCGCCGCCGTCGGGCATCGCCTGTTCCGCGTTCAGCATGAGATTCAGCAGCGCTTGCTCGAAGAGATCGCTGTCGAGGCTCACGAGAGGGAGGTCGGGGTTGGAGAACCACTTGATCTCGACACCCCGCTGCCTCGCAGTCGGCCCGAGGAAGTCGATCATCCGCGACACGACCGCGTCGAGGTTGACCGGACGCGTGTGCAACTCGCGGAGGTGTGCGAACCGGAGGAAGTCGTTCGACAGGTCAACCAACTTGCGGCACTCGCCGGACAGCCGTGCGACGCGGTCGAGCGTGCGACGTTCGCGTGGCGTTTCAGCCGTCTCGAAATCCTCCGCGAGCAGTTGCAGATTGAGTGAGAGCGTACCGAGGTGGTTCTTGATCTCGTGAATGAACCCGGCCGCGAGTTCCGCGATGCCCCCTTCCGTGATTGGTCCGGGCGTGGGAACGCATGAGTTGTCGCCGGGCGGCAAGGGTGTGTCGAGGATCACGGTGTCGGTCATAGCGAAGCCTCCGCTTCTGCTCCTTACAGTACGCACTCCGGCGCCCTTGAAAACGTCCGGCGGTTTCCAATCCTATACCGTGGCGACCCGGCCTCTCCGCGTCTTCATCACGGGCTTATCGGCGTCTCCACACTTGGACCCCATCATGGCGGACACCACTCGCGGTAAGCTCGGGATCGTGGTCGGCGGCGGCCCGGCCCCCGGCATCAACGGCGTCATCAGTTCGGTCACAATCGAGGCAATCAACCGCGGACTTGAAGTCGTAGGAGTGCGCGACGGCTTCAAGCATCTCGCGGCCGGCGACATCTCCCAAGTCCGCGCGCTCACAATTCCCGACGTGGCGCCGTACTACCAGCGCGGCGGCGCGCTGCTAGGCACGAGCCGCACCAACCCGGCGAAGGAACCGGCGCACATGACCGCGGTGCTCGCGGGATTGAACACCCTCGGCATCAAGTACCTCGTCACGATCGGCGGCGACGACACCGCGTACAGCGGCTCGCAGGTGTACGCACATGCGAAAGGCGCGATCAAGGTCGCGCATGTCCCAAAGACGATCGACAACGACCTGCCGCTGCCTCCCGGCATCCCGACTTTCGGCTTTGAAACCGCGAGGCACTATGGCGTGCAGGTCGCGCGGAACCTGCACGAGGACGCAAAGACCACCACGCGGTGGTACATCGTGATCAGCATGGGTCGCGCCGCGGGGCACCTCGCGCTGGGCATCGGCAAGGCATCGGCCGCAACTATCACGCTCATCGCGGAGGAACTCAAGGGCAAGGACGTGTCGCTGGAATCGATCTGCGACATCATCATCGGGTCGATGATCAAGCGCAAGGCGCAAGGCAAGAGTTACGGCGTCGCAGTGCTGGCGGAAGGACTGCTGGAAGAGATCGGCGAGACGAAATTGCGGGAGATGATGGAGAAAAACCCCGGTAAGTTCGGCAACATCGAACTCGACGCGTTCGGGCACCTGCGATTAGGCGAGATCGAATTCGGTCGCCTGATCCGCACGACAGTCGCATCGCGGCTCAAGGAACTCGGCCTGAAGTTCGACATGGTGGACAAGGATTTGGGTTACGAACTGCGGTGCGCCGACCCAATCCCGTTCGACGCGGAGTACACGCGTAACCTCGGCTACGGGGCCGTGAAGTTCCTGCTATCGCCGGTAGCGGAGAAGAATGGCGTGGTCATTACGTTCGTGGGCGGGAACATGGTCCCGTGCCCGTTCCAGGAGATGATCGACCCGGCCACGAAGAAGATGCGAGCGCGGTTGGTAGACATCGGCGGCGAGAACTACGAGGTCGCCCGCCGCTACATGATCCGACTGGAGCAGAGCGACTTCGACGACGCGGCCCGTTTGGAACGCCTCGCCACGGTGGTGAAGCTCACGCCTGCCGCCTTCCGCGAGCGATTCGGCTACTTGGTGCGCTGACGGCGGAAGAGAGTTAACCGCAAAGGCACAAAGGACACAACGAAGACCAGAGAGCAGAGAGCAGTTCAAAAGAACTCTCCTCCTCTCTTCGGTCTTCGTTGTGTCCTTTGTGCCTTTGTGGTTAGGCCTCTTCCGCCTTCTACACCTTCGGCTCTTCGGGCACGACCGCTTCTCCTTCGCTCACCACAGGCGCCTCGGGCGCGGGCGAGACGAACACCGCCTGGATCAACAGGAGAGCCGCACCGACGACGAGGCAGCAGTCGGCCACGTTGAACACCGGCCACTCGACCTTATAGAAGTAGAGGAAGTCGCGGACACCACCGAATACGATACGGTCGTACAGGTTGCCCACGGTGCCGCCCAGGATCAACCCCAGCGCGGCCATGAGACCCCTCTCGCGTGCCGTATGCCGGCGCGTACCCCAGATCACGATCGCGATTGCCGCCGCGAGGCTCACCACAGCGAAGAACCCGTTCGCATTCCCCTTCTGACCCTGACCCAGACCGAACAGCGCGCCGTGGTTCACTCGCGGCATCACCGGGGCGCCGTTCGTGCTCCACGTCTGCAACCCAGAGAAGCCACAGTCGCACACGGGAGTTTCGTGATCGAACTGCGCGATCAACTTGAACCAGCCCGGCACGACATCGGACTCATTGCCAATTCCGCCGGACAGTTCCCCGCCGCGGTAGAGCCACTTGAACACACCATACTTGCTCGCTTGGTCCGCGCTCAACCCGATCACGGCCAACGTGACGAGTAGCCAGCGGTAGGTGCGGTCGGCCATTGGGAACTTCCATTGGGGAGCGCTTAAACGCGGCGGGCCAACAGTCACGATAGGTCCGTTCTTTGGACCCGTCAAGAATAGTGGGATTGCCGGAGGAACCGCTATACCCGCTTGCGCCGGTAGACTCAACACGATCTGGAGTCGGTTCGGGGTGCGGGTGGGCTTGACCCGCGAAGGAGGCGCGGGAATGATGCGCCAGGGTGTAATTCTTACGCGCAAGCCGTCCGTCCGCTTGTGCCGGTGGTTAGGGTCAATCAACATGAGGCGCGCCGGGGCCAGATTGATCGTCGCCGCGATTCTGGCTCTCGCCGGATGCAAATCCATGGATCCGAAGGGCGACGACAAGGCGCCCGCGGGCCTCGGCGCTGGACGGACCAAAACGAAAGACGGCAAGGACGCGAAGGAGACGAAGGGCGCGCTCGCGAAGGGGCCAACGTGGCTCGACGATGTGGACAAACTCCCCGGGGCCGGGACCGGCGTCCCGAAGAGTACCGGTCCGACGAACCCCAAAGACAAGAACTTCGACGCAAAGACCGCAGCTCAAGACGTGCTTGGCGGCCGGGTGCTTGACCCCTACGGCCGCCCGGCGCGCAACGTCTACGTCCGCCTCGAACAGGTCGGCGTCCCTGCTGGTCCCGGTGAGATCGGCATTTACACCGACGAGAAAGGTTACTTCTCCGCGAAGGGTTTACAGGTCGGTCAGAGCTACGAGGTGACCGCGATCGCCACTCCGCAGGACGGCAAGCCGCTCAGCGGCAGCGTGCAGACGAAGGTGCCGAACGTGATCCTCACGATTCTTCTGCGCGACGCTCTACCCCCGCCCACCGGCGGGTTCCCACCCACACCTAATCCCACCGACGGGAATTACATTCCACCGATGGGCTACGCGCCCATCAACCAACCCAAACCGCCCGGTGATGCGTGGTCGCCAGGTGGCCCGACCAACGCGGTCCCGCCCGCGACCATTGGCGGCGTGAAACCTCCCGCGATGAGCGGCGGAACGCCCGGCGCGATCACGCCACCGGATGCTTTCGTGCCTTCGCCCGCTCCGAAGCCGACGAAGCCAGAGAACGTCGCGGACGGTCCGAAGGATCTCTTCAAGCCGCCGCCTGTGAGCATCCCTGGACCGGGCAACGGCGGGGCGCCACCAGTTCCGCCGTTGCAGGCACTGCCGCCATCGTTCCCCGTGCCGGGTGGGAAGTCATCGATGGGCCCAAGCACCGGCCGCGCTGCTGGGAAGTTCACGCTACTCGATACGCTCGAACGCCCGTGGGACTCGGACATGGTGTCGCCAGGTTCGCTGGCGCTGGTCGAGTTCACAACCTCGACGTGCGCGCCGTGTAAACAGGTGATTCCGGTGCTGAAGGATTTGCAGTCGCGTTACGGCGCGAGGGGGTTGCAGGTCATGGGCGTGATGTGCGACAACCTGCCCCAAAAGGAGCGTGCCCGGACCGCCGCGAAGTACGGCCGCGACCACAACCTGAACTACGCGCTCTACGTGGAACCGATAGAGGCGGGCAGTGTGCGTGACCGCTTCGACGTGGAAAGCTACCCGCACGCGATCCTGTTGAACGCAACCGGCAAGGTGCTGTGGCAGGGCCACCCCGGCACGCAGCGCACCCAACTCGAAGCGGCCGTCAAGCAGGGTCTGGGGAAGTAGCGCCGAGCCGCTCGCGGCTTCGCGAGTTGCGAGCCTACTTCCCAAACGGGAGCGTGCCCATGCCGCGGGGCCTCAGCAACGGCCGACGACGACCATCACGCACGACATCGGCCCAACGAAGCGATGGACACGCACGGCTGAAGACTCCTTTTTCACACTGGAGGTAATGGGACGACCTGATTTGCTGCCGCCAATTCCGGGAGTTTCGTAACCGCTACCATTCGCTTGTTATCGCGAGCAGAGTAGCGCGCCGCTTGCAGCACAGTCTTAAACGGTCCGTAGTTCAGTTCTTCCCACGACCCATCGTCTGAAACCCCGATTACCAACATTAAGTCCGCCGTTCCGCGAAAGCCGATCTGGTCAGCCGCATAGTTGGTCTTGATCTGGACGCTCTTCCCCGCGGCTGTGAGAGCGTCGAAACCATCCGAACCACCCGGAGCTTTCTGCAGTTGGTAGTGGTCAACCGCAACCAATTCACCGAAATCGCCAAGGAGATTCCCAAGCCCAGCCCATTTGTACTCCGGGGCAAGCGCCCTCAGCGCTCGCTGTGCGGAAAAGATACCCGCGAGAATGTGCTGAACAGCGATGATGCGCTCAGAACGCTCGCTCATCCGAGAACCTCTGTTGACCCGCGGCAAGAGATTGATGATTGGCAAAGAAACTATGAGCAGAACACAAATTGTCGCACGCTCGGTGAGACTGGTCAACTCGCCACAAACGCACGAAGCCCGCCCTTGTGGGCGGGCTTCGCGTCGGTCTTCTCGTGGGACAGGCTTCCAGCCTGTCCGAACAATGACAGGCTGGAAGCCTGTCCCACGATGAAGGCGTCGTTACTTCTTCTTGGCGGCGACCGCGGGCGCTGCGCGCTCTTTGGTCTTCGCCTTCGGCGAGCCGGGGCCGACCTTGTTCGTGGGCCGCACCATCACCACCGCGCCGTTGAAGCCCGGGATGCCGCCGCGAACCAACAGTAGGTTGTTCGCCACGTCCACCTTGATGATCGCGAGGTTGCGGATCGTGACCCGCTCGTTGCCGTACTGACCGGCCAGGTTCCGGCCCTTCTTCGGACGACCGCTACCGCGGTTGCTCGCCAGCGAGGAGGTCGAACCGGGCTGCCGGTGGTTCTTCTTCGAGCCGTGCGCGGCCGGCATCCCGCCGAAGTTCCACTTCTTCATAACGCCGGTGTACCCGCGGCCCTTCGTCGTGCCGATTACGTCCACCGCGAGTACGTCCTTGAACACCTGATCCACGGTCAGCTTGTCGCCAACCTTCAGCGTCACGTCGTCGGCGTAGGCCTCGAACTTCTTGTTGACGCCTTCGCCGCTCACCTTGATGCGTTCGACCTTGAAGGTCGCTTCCGCGGGACCGGCCTTCACCGACTTCGTGTCCACGAACCCGCCGCTCACGTCGAGGCGGAACTCGCGCACCACGCGCTGCGGCTCGCAGTCGGCCTTCGGCGGCAGTACCACGCCGGCCTTCTGGCGCAGTTCCTTCCGCTTCGACTTCAAGCCGGCCGCGACGTGACCCTGCTCCGGGCGGGTCGCGTTCTTGCGTTTCTTGTCCTTGAAGCCAAGTTGCACAGCCGTGTAGCCGTCCTTGTGGACGATGCCGGTCTTCTCGCTCTGTGCGGTGGGGTACTTGATCTGAAGCACGGGGCACGGCCCGAGTTGCAGCACCGTGACCGGTTCGGCCTTTCCTTCGGCAGTGAAGACCTGCGTCATCCCGACCTTGTAGCCAATTAGCCCGAGGGACATGGAAATACCTTTCGCCGCAACTGTGGCGGCAAGTAATCACCCCGGCCGACATGCACTCAACGCCGAGGGCGTCGCGCATCAGTCGTGTTTGGTGCCGGGTGTGTAGGAGTAAGAATTGTAGTGGTCGCGGCGGTGTCGACCAGTGCGCGACCTTCGCCGCCAACGCAAGGGCGAATCGAGGCGTTGGACATCAGCGGGGCGGACATCGTGACTGCGAGCGAATCGCCGAGCAACCGAACCAGGGACTGAAATCCCAAATCGATTGGTCTGGGTGTGCAAAAGGCGCGAAGAAGGGGCACGTGCGCGTAGAGTGGGCATCTGAACGCAGAACGCCCCGGCGAAGCCGGGGCGTTCTGGTCGTGGTCATCACACTCCGCGTGATGTCTGCGCATTGGCAAGCGATAACAGTCGGCGTAAAGCGCAACGGCACTGCGAAGGCGACATCGCGCGGAGCGTGATGACTACGGTGTTACTTGGCGACGATCTTGGACACGTCCTTCACAACAGCTTCGATGTCCTTGTCGGTGATCTTGCCCTTCGAGAAACTGTAGTTGGCCTTCACGACGCGATCGACGTACAGAATCACGGTCACGTCGGCGTCCTTGCTCAGGTTGTACTTCTCGGGGATCGGGTCTTCCTTGTCCTCGATGGCGAGGATGGTGGTTTTCAGTTCGGCCTTCTTCGCGGCGTTCTTGAGTTGCGGTTCGAGTTTGGCCTTGTCGCCCTGGAATACCGCGAAGCTGAACATCTCGGCTTTCACGTTCTTGAGAGTCTCGGCGTCCACGGCCTTGATGAGCTTCTGGGTCATCGCGTCATCGCCGGTGCGGGCGAAGATGGCGATCACGGGGCTGTCGCCGGCCTTGCAGTACAGGCACGCGGTCTTGCCCGCTTCGTCTCCGGTGACGTTGTAGGGGTGGAACGCGCCCGGCACTTTCGAGCCAGCCTGCGGACCGGACTTCAGGTCGGCAGCGAACACCGCGCTACCGAGCACCGCAACCACAGCCGCGGCCAACACGTTACGGATCATCAGTAGTCTCCAATGTGGGAAAGCGAGACGGAGTAATGTAAAAGGTAAAAGGTAAAAGGTAAAAATGGAAGACAGGAACCGGGGCGCCTCTCTTCCACTGTTACCTTTTCCATTCCCGCGAAGCGGGTCACTTCTTCTTTTCCTTCACGGTCCACACGTGAAGGGTGTACTCGTCGCCGTCGGCTCCGTTCACCTTGATGGTCTTGTCCGGCGCCCAGTCGCCGAGAACGAACCGGTGCGAGATGATGCGGGTGCCCGGCTTGAGTTGCTTCTCGAGCGTGGGGCGGAGTAGGTTGTTGAACTCGTTGCCCATGTACAGCAGAATCACGGTGGCCTCGCTGTAGTCGGTCTTCAGCGCGTCGCCCTCGGTGATCGTGATTTCCTTTTCGAGTTTGGCCTTCTTGACGTTTTCCTTGGCTTCCTTCGCCTTCTCCGCGTCGAGTTCGATGCCGACGCCCTTCGTGGCGCCCTTCTTCACGGCGGCGATGACCATGCGGCCGTCACCCGTGCCCGGTTCGTACACGACATCGCCCTTCTTGACGTTGCCGAGTTTCAGCATCTCCTCGACGATGTCGTCCGGGGTCGGCACCCACCGGATCACGGCCTTGTCCGGGTTCTTCGCGTCGGCCTTCGTCAGATCCGCGACGATGTCGTCGCCGCCCTTGAATTCGACCTTCTTGGTGCGGGTGAGCGTCGTGTAGTTGTTCGGCCGCCACGTGACGGAGAAGTCGTACTCGTACAGTTTGCCAGCTTCCAGGTCGGGCGTCTCGAACTCACGGGTCACGCCGGTCGGCTTGGTCGCCTTGTCCTCGATCTTCAATTCCGCGTCGTCTTGCGGAACCGTGATCTTGATCTTCGACTTGACCTTCTTCGCGTCCTTCTTGTCCGGCTGCGCGCCGACGGACAGCGATGTCAGCCCGGCAGAGAGGACAAACACGGACAGTGCCAACCCGAACATACGGTTGGTGCGGGAGGTGAACATGGGACTCCTCGGGACAGCGGGAACCTTGTGGGCTACCTGGGTTGGTGTGGGAATAGTGTCACCGAAACCAAGTACGCACGCAAGGGGTTAAGGGCAAGTGTAGGGCGCACGCGGAGGACGCATAGTCTTCGTCCCGTTGCGGCTTCTCGTTCCGGTTCACTCTTCGAGTTCCTTAATTCGGTCGCGAACGTCGAGCAGGCAGCGAGGGCGTCCGCTGTGATCGTTAAACGTTACCGCCGGGTCGATCCCGAGATGCCGGTACATCAGCGCCAGCACGCACTCCAGGCGGTACGGACTGCTCGTCGGCACCGCGCCCTTCGAGTCGGACGATCCAACCACGCGACCGCCTTCAAAGCCGCCACCGGCCAGAAGCACGCTCATCACGTCGCCCCAGTGATCGCGGCCCGGCGGCAAGTTGTTGATGCGACTGATCTGCGGCGTGCGCCCGAACTCGCCCATCACGACAACAAGAACGCGCTCCGCAAGTCCGCGGTCGAAGAGATCGCTAACGAGCGCCGAGAGAGCGCGGTCGAAGCGCGGCGCGTTCCGGCGCATGTCTTTCCACAAATCGCCGTGGTGGTCCCAGCCGAAGGTGCCCACCGTGACGAACCGGACTCCGTGTTCCACCAACCGGCGGGCCAGCAGAAAGCGGTCGCCCAGGTAGTTGCGGCCATACCGGTCGCGCAAACGCGTCGGTTCGGCTTCGAGGTCGAACGCTTTCCGCGCCGCGGGACCGGTGACGAGTTCCACGGCTTGGCGCTGGAACTCGTCCATCGCGCCCGCTTGCCCCTTCGTGTCGAGTACGCGGCGCTCACGCTCAAACGTGTTCAGGAGCGACGCGCGATCATCCATTTGCTCGCGTGTCACACCGCCGAGCAGAGTGAGGTTCGGGGTGCGCAGCGGCGGGCGGTCCTCGTCGTTCTTCACCGTGAACGGGCCGTACCCGGCGCCGAGAAAGTGCGGGCCGTCGTACCGTTCGCCGTGGTAGAGCAGCACGTAAGGCGGCATCTTCGGGGTTACCGGGCCGCAAATCTTCGCCGCGTACGAACCCACGCTGGGCATCTCGTTCTCGTTCATCGCGGGCTGACAGTAGTAGCCCGTCTTGATGAGGTGAACGCTCGACGAGTGCTGCGTGGACGGGTGATGAATCGAACGGAGAACAACGAGCTTATCCGCAAGACGGGCCTGTTCAGCCATCGGTTCCGAGAACAGCACGCCGGGCACTTTCGTCTTGATCGCGCTGAACTCGCCGCGAATTTCGCTGCCCGCGTCGGGCTTCGGATCCCACGTCTCGAACTGCGTCGCGCCGCCTTCCTGCAACACGTAGATGACCGCGGTGTCGCGCCGCGCTGAGTCGGATGCGTTGGCGCGGAGGCGCAGCAGATCGGGAAGCGACAATCCCGCGAGGCCCGCCAGCCCGGCTCGGAGCACGCAACGGCGTGAGACTTTGGGACCAGACGGGAAAGGCATCACGACGGGCTCCGACGGGAGACGAGCGGCGAGCGGACATTCTCTGGTACCACATCGCGGGCAGAGGGTCAACGATTCGCCCTCCTGTTCCAATGACCGATTGCATCTGCTCCACCATTTGCGATAATCCTACCTCACTCGCGCCCGGTTTCCGTTTCCACCCTCCTGCCGAGACGCCGCCAATGACTCGCCTTTTGTTTCTGTCTTTCTTCGCACTTGCGCTCACACTCGCGATCGCGGAAGGCGCTGACTGGCCGCGGTTCCGCGGGCCGAACGGCTCCGGCACGGTCGAGGGACCGCTGCCCGCCATCGACCCGGCGAAGCCGCTGTGGAAAGTAAAACTGCCCGGCGGCAAGGGCGTCGGCTCGCCGATCATCGTGGACGGGAAGGTGTATCTGCAGTCGGCCACTGCCGACGGCAAGACGCGAACGCTCACCGCAATGAACGCGGCCGACGGCAAGACGCTGTGGACGAAGGAAGTTCCCGGAGACAAGGGGAAGACACACGCGAAGAACTCGCTCGCGTCCGGCACGCCCGCCTGCGACGGCACGCAACTCTACTGCGCCTGGTGGGACGGCAGCGGCGTCAGCCTGACCGCCCACGACTTGACCGGCAAGGAAAAGTGGTCGGCGTCGCTCGGCGGCTATGTGAGTCAGCACGGTCCCGGCTTCTCGCCAATGGTTCACGACGGCCTCGTCTTCGTGAATGTAGACGACGACCAGCATGCAGAATTGATCGCGTTCGACGCGAAGACCGGTCAGAAGAAGTGGATCGCCCCGCGAAAGCACGTCCGCGCGTGTTACACCACGCCGTTCCTGCTCGAACGCACGGGCAAGGCGGCCGAACTGATCCTCGGGACCACGACGGCCATCACGTCCTACGAACCGGCGTCCGGCAAGGTGAACTGGGAATACCCGATCGTGTGGCCGAAAGGCGAAATGCCGTTACGCGTAATTGGTCACCCGGTATACGCGGGCGGGCTGCTCGTGGTGTACTGCGGCGACGGCAGCGGCTCGCGGTACATGGCCGCCATCGACCCGGACAAGAAGGTCCCGGCAAAGGTGTGGGAGTTGAAGAAAGACACGCCCTACGTGCCGTGCCTGTTGGTGAAGAACGACCGACTGTTCTGGATCGGAGACAAGGGCATCGCGACTTGCGCAGAAGCGAAGACCGGCAAGGCCGCGTGGGCGGAGCGCGTCTTCGATGGCGACGTGACCGCGTCCCCGATCCTCGTGGGCGACCAGATCCTGATGATCTCGGAGAAGGGTGATGTCGCAGTGGTGAAGGCCGACAAGGAGTTCACCGAGCCGACGAAGGTGTCGCTAGGCGAGGGCGTGTACGCCAGCCCCGCGATCGCGGACGGACGCGTGTACATTCGCGGCGTCAACACGCTGTTCTGCTTCGGAAAGAAGTAGAGCAGTGGTTAGTGGGCAGTTGGCAGTAAGAAGGGCGCGAGGAAATCTCGCGCCCTTCGCGCGGTGTTGACCGCGTCGTAGCTGTGGCGGCTCAACTCGACGTACACGCCGCCGGTGTAGTTTGCGGCCCGCAACCCCGCGAACACGTCGGCAAAGTCCACTTCTCCTTCGCCGAACATCAAGTGATCGTGAACGCCCACTCGCATGTCCTCGATGTGAACGTTCCAGAGGACGTGTTTCCACTCCGCGAGGAACTTGCTAACGGGTAACTCGCGGTTGCACACGAGATGCCCGATGTCAACGGTGAGGCCGAACGCGGGGTGGTTGACGCGTGTGTGCAGTTCCGCGAACTTGTCCATCGTGTCGATGAACATGCCCGGCTCCGGCTCGAACGCGAGCCGCACGTTCCGCTTCGCGGCGTAATCCGTGACCCGCTTGCACTCCTCGACCAAACGGTTCATCAGTTCCGACGGCGCGTCGTCGGGCGCGGTGCCGGACCAGAAGCTTACGCAATCGGCCCGCAGCACCTGCGCGAAGGCGACGGAGAGTTGCAGGAAGTCGCGGCGTCTGATCCGGTCTGGGAGCGTGTGCGAGATGAGCGTCGGTTGGTGTTTGCGGCGGCTATCCAGCAGGAATCGGGCACCGGTCTCGACGACGCACCGGAGGTTCGCAGCGTCGAGGCTCCGTCGGTATCGCTGGGTCGCGACGCCGTCGGGATCGCGGAACGGGTCGAGATGGTTCACGTCGAACGTGATTGCTAGTCCGCAGTAGCCTTGCTCCGCCAGAATCTCGATGGCGTCTTCGAGGCGGTGGTGGGCGAAGCCGTTGGTGTTGTAGCCGAGGAACATGGTGAAGAACCCTTGCTTGCGCTGCGGGCTTGTCGGTCTCGTCTCACGGGACTGCTTCCAGAATCTCCACCTCTGGCACCTTCTTACGCAACTCGTCTTCGAGTGAGGTGAGCACCGTCATGATGGTCGCGGGGCAGCCGGCACACACGCCGGACAACCGCACCGAGGCGATGCCGTTCGTCACCTCCAACACCTCAATGCCGGCGCCGTCGAGCAGCAGCGCCGGCGCGATCTCGTTCTTCAGGGCGTGTTCGACGCGCGCTTTCAGTTCCATAGTTGTTTCGCCCCTTCGGGTCGAACGCTAAACGAGGATCGACTTTGCTGCTGCGATGTCTCGATTCAGTTGCTTTATGAGTTCATCAACGCCTGCGAATGGTTGTGTTTCGCGCAGACGCGCGACGAACTCCACTTGCATTTCCTTGCCGTACACGTCGCCAGCGAAGCCGATCAGGTGAACTTCGATCTTGCGAGAGTCCTCGCCGAACGTGGGGTTCGGGCCGATGTTCGCGGCGCCGGGATGCGTGACGCTGTCCACAGTCGCGCGCACTGCATACACGCCGTTGCCTGGGAGTACGGTTTGCACGTCGCCGAGGTTGGCGGTGGGGAACCCGATGGTGCGACCGCGTTTCGCGCCGGTCACGACCATGCCCGCGATGCGGTACGGTCGGCTCAGCAGTTCGGTCGCACACGAGACGTCGCCGCTCAGAAGCGCCGCGCGGACGCGACTGCTCGAAACCGGTTCGCCGCCGACCACGAACTGCGACACCTCCGCGAACGCTAACCCCGCCGCTTCGCACAGCGAGCGGAGCGTGGCGTTCGTCCCGGCGCGCCCGCGCCCGAAGTGGAAGTCGTAGCCTTCAACGAGCGCCTTGGCGCCGTGTTGCTTGACGATCACGTCTTCAAAGAATGCTTCTGGGCTGAGCGCGAGCAACTCGCGACTCGCTCGCAGCACGACGACATGATCCGCGCCGATCGCGTGGAGGAGCTCCGCCCGCTGCGCGATGGTGGTGAGCGGCGGGCGTTCCGAGCCGGGGTGCAAGACCTGATGCGGCGGCGGATCGAACGTGACCACAACTGTCGGCCCATGAACGTTCTCTGCCACCTGCCGCGCCGCCGCGACCAGCGACTGGTGTCCGCGGTGGACGCCGTCGAAGTTACCGACGGTCACCGTACCGCCCGCGAACTCCGGGGGGGCATATTCAAACCAATCGAGATGAGCCGTGGCCATGACCTAATCTTATCATTCGGCGCGAACCGGGCGCCGCCGAGAACCTTTTGGACACTTCCGGCGTCCCTTCTTTTAGCGTGGCCGTGGGCTACGATGCAATTGGGTCTGTTGGTCGGCCGGACGGTCGCCTGGTTTTGTGTTTGGTGTCTGGTGTTTGGTGTTTGGGAAAGCCAAAAGACAACCGCGTCTTCGCGTTCCTAAACACGAAACACCAAACACCAAACACGAACCCCGGAGGAAAGTCCGGGCTTCACAGGGCGCGGTGGTGGATAACGTCCACCCCCGGTAACGGTGCGGGCGTCCCGGCTCGCACCGCCAACGGGCGGGAAAGTGCAACAGAAAGTGTACCGCCTAAGGAGTTGTGAGTTGTGAGCGGCGAGTTGCGAGTAAGAAACGATCTGCTTCGCTCGCAACCTGTCACTCGCAACTCACAACTCCTTAGGTAAGGGTGAAAAGGTGCGGGGCGCAAGCCCTTAATGTAAGAGCGCACCAGCGGCGGGGTGACCCGCCGGCTCGGCAAACCCCACCGGAAGCAAGGTCAAGCAGAGGACAGGGCCGGCCCGGCCCGTTACGATCCTCGGGTAGACTGCTCGATCCCGTCGGCAACGGCGGGGCTAGATAAATGACCGTCGCCCGTCCGCAAGGGCGGGGACAAAACCCGGCTTACAGGCCGGCCGGCAGACCCAACCGGGATTTCTTGGCGTACCCCGACCGCGAGGTCGGGTGCGCCAAATCCGTTATTTTCGGCGCGTTCGCCCGCTGTTTCTCCAACCCTTCACATCTCGCCCACTTCCCGGTTTGACCCCGACAGGACCGGTGCGGTACGGTGAAGTAAGTTCGAGTTCGGGACCACAGGCTGCCGGGGGGGGTGCCCTCTTTCCCTCCGGCCGCGTCGCCCGGTCGCCTTCGGGCCAGCCAGGCAACACGAGGCCGCAATGTCCATCCGCCCCCCATCCCGGCGGAACGACCGCCTGAGCTTCCTCGCTCGCGGCGGCTATTTCCCACCCCGCCGGTTCAAAGTCGTCCTGCACAAGGCCGCCAATACCGACCTGATGTTCGTCACGCGCGCCGTGATGGACATTACGCGATTCGGTTCGGCGGAAGCCGAGTACCGGATGTGGGAAGCCCACCACCGCGGGCGATCACTCGTACTCGTCACTCACCTCGAGCGTGCGGAACTGTTCGTCGAACAGTTCGCCGATCGCGGGCTGCCGGCGAGCATCGAACCGGCGTGATCGCTATATGCTCAGACTCTTCACGCCGCCGTTCGCGTTGAGCAACTTCATCATCGCGAGCGCGAAGGTCGGCAGATCGTAGGCCCCACGACACGTGAGCAGGTTCCCGTCGGTGACCACGGCCTCGTCGCGGTAGCCCGCGCCGGCGGCACGCACGTCGTCGCGGATGCCCGGCGAACAGGTCACACGTCGGCCGTCGAGCGTACCTGCACTGATAAGCAGTTGCGCGCCGTGACCGATCGCGGCGACCTTCATGCCGTCTTCCGCGAACGTGCGGGCCACGTCCACAGCTTCTTCGCGTTGGCGCAACAGTTCGACGGCTCGGCCATCGGGGATCAGCAGCAGGTCGTACTCTGCCGGGTTCACCTCGTGGATCGCGAAGTCCGGTTCCACCACGTAGCCGTGCATCCCGGTGACCGCGTGCATCATCGGACACGCGAGCCGCACGTCCACGCCCTCCTCGCGAAGTCGGTACCACGGCAGGAACAGGGTCAAGTCTTCAAAGCCGTCTGCCACCAGAATAAGCGTTTTCATGAGTTCCTGCCTGTGGAGAGGAGGGAGCCGGTCTGTTCTTGGATATTAGTTCGCGATCTGAGTTCGCGAAAGATCGACCACAACACCAGCCGCAGGCCAGCGAAACGCGAACATTTTGGTGGTGTCTTGGGAGAGCAAACAGTCGCCGGTGGCCGTGGCCGGGCGTGGCTGACAGAACGGAGGTCATGTCCCAGATTGAAGTTACTCCGACGGGATAACCATGAATGCACCCAATCGAACACCGGTGCGCGTTCAGGAAATGTGTAGCACCCAGACGAACCGTGACCGCATTCCTGAAACCGCTCTAGTGGCTCATTGCATCTCAAGGTAGGCAACTCGCTCCGCGAGTTGCGCGATCGCGGTCGTGGGGCGTGCCGCCCAGCCCAAAAGTGTCACTCGCGGAGCGAGTGACCTACCTTAGAACTGCAACGAACTACTAGTTCTGATGTTTGACTTACACGGAAAGCACGGTTACCGTCGGACGAGAAGTCGAACCCGGCCGGAGACTCTCCCCCATGACAACTACTCGCCGCTGCTTCCTCTCGAACACGCTCGTCGCCGGTGCCACGCTGGCGGTGACCGGCCGAGCCGCAGCCGACGAGCCTGCCACGGTTCGCGACATCGGCTCGCGACGTGAGTTGTTCGTTGATCGCTTTCTGATCGAGAAGGAGAAGGGAACACAACTCAAACTACACGAACCGCGCCTCGCGCCGGCCATGACCGAGCCGGCCGACAACATGGAGTACGGCACGGTGATCAAGGACGGCGACCTGTTCCGCCTCTATACCCGCGACGGTCGCGGGGCCAAGCGCGATGGGGATGAGCCGGAGGTCACGCGGTACTGCGAGAGTCGCGACGGGATCAAATGGACGAAGCCGAAACTCGGGCTGCACGAAATCGACGGCAGTAAGGACAACAACGTCATCCTGCACGAGTCGCCGTTCTGCCACAACTTCTGCCCGGTGCTCGACGCCCGGCCCGGCACGCCGAAGGAGGAGCGATTCAAGGCACTGGCCGGCACGGTAAAAACAGGGCTGGTAGCGTTCACCTCCGCAGACGGCATCCGCTGGAAGAAGTTGCGGGCCGACCCGGTCATCACCTACACGAAGGAGTATGCCTTCGACTCGCAGAACGTTTCGTTCTGGTCCGAGAGCGAGGGGCACTACGTCTGCTACTTCCGCCACTTCCTCGACAAGAAACTGCGGTCGGTCTGCCGCACCACCTCGCCGGATTACGTGAAGTGGGCCGAACCGGTGCCGATGAAGCCGAACTTCCCCGGCGAGCACCTGTACACGACGCTGACGCACCCGTACTTCCGCGCTCCACACATCTATGTCGCCCTGCCAACGCGATTCCACCCCGACCGGGGCCAGAGTACCGACATCCTGTTCATGACAGCCCGTGGCAGCGCCCCGTTCGACCGTACCTTTCGCGAGGCATTCATCCGCCCGGGCTTCGACCCGGCACGCTGGGGCAATCGGTCAAACTACGCGGCGCTGAACGTCGTCCCGACTGGGCCGAACGAGATGTCGGTCTACACGACGCCGTTCCGCCGGTTCACGCTCCGCACCGACGGCTTCGCCTCCGTCCACGCCGGGGCCGACGTTGGCGAGATGGTGACGCGCCCGCTCAAGTTCACCGGCACAGACCTTGTCGTCAACTACGCGACCAGTGCGGCCGGGAGCCTGCGGGTCGAAGTCCAGAACGAGGCGGGCAAGCCGGTTCCCGGTTTTGCTCTGGCCGACTGCCGCACCCTCGTGGGCGACACGATCGAGCAGAAGATGAACTGGACGAAGGGGAAGGACGTGGGGGAACTCGTGGGGCAGACCGTCCGCCTCCGGTTCGTGATGCAGGAGGCGGACCTGTTCGCTCTACAGTTCCAGAAGTGATCGCGTGGCAGCCGCGGCGACGAGTCTTCTTGGGAGCCGCCCAGCGAAACGGAGAGCAGATTTCGATGAGCTACATTGACGCACACGTCCACGTCTGGACGCCGGATACCGCCCACTACCCGCTCCTGGCCGGCTTCAAAAAGGACGACATGAAGCCGCCGTCGTTCACGCCGCAGGAGTTGTTCAAGCACTCTAAACCGGCTGGCGTTACCCGCATCAACCTCATCCAGATGAGCTTCTACGGGTTCGACAACTCGTACATGCTGGACGCGATCAAGCTGTACCCCGACATGTTCGTCGGCACCGCCGTCATCGACCCGTCGGGCGAACCGGTGAAGCGGATGCGCGAACTCGCCCCGAAGGGCGTTCGCGCGTTTCGCATCCGGCCGGGGCTTGTCAAAGCCGAGAAATGGCTGGGGCCAGAAGGGTATGCGGAGATGTTCGCGGAGGGAGCGAAAGCGGATCAGGCGATGAGCTGCCTCATCAACCCGGCCGACCTCCCCGAGTTGGACCGGATGTGTACGAAGTTCCCGGACACGCCGGTCATCATCGACCACCTGTGCCGCATCGGTGCCGACGGCACCATCCGCGAGAAGGACGTGGACGCGCTGTGCGCGATGGCGAAGCACAAGCGGGTGATGGTGAAGGTCGGCGCGTTCTACGCGTTCGGAAAGAAGAAGCCGCCGTACGCCGATCTGGTGCCGCTCGCGAAGTCGGTGATCAAGGCGTTCGGCGCCAAGCGCTGCATGTGGGAAACCGACTGCCCGTTCCAGGTCAACACCGGGCACACCTATCAAGACAGCGTCGACTTTGTCCTGAAGCAACTCGACTTCCTGACTGCCGACGAGCGGGGCGCGTTGATGCACAAGACAGCCGAGGAGTTCTTCTTCGCGAAGAAGAAGTGATACGAGTCAGACATTGCTTTCCGGTCGAACCGCCGGCGTAAGCCGGCCGGGTTCTTCAAGCAAACCCTCTTCGCGAAGAAGAAGTGAGACGAGTCAGACATTGCTTTCCGGTCGAACCGCCGGCGTAAGCCGGCCGGGTTCTTCAAGCAAACCCTCTTCGCGAAG
>SXID01000151.1 GCA_005772955.1 Planctomycetia bacterium | reverse complement strand
GTAGCCTGTGGGCGTCAGCCCCAGGCGCCAACTGCGCTCACTTCTTCTTCGCGAGCGGCTTGCCGTCCTTGTCGATCGGGCCGACTGCGACCAGCAGAAACGCCTTCGGGTCGAGGTGCTTCTTCGCCATCGCCTGAACGACGGCCGGCGTCACCGCGTCCACCTCCTTGCGATACTTCTCCAGGAAGTCGAACCCCACCCCATACCGCTCGGCCGCGAGCAACTCACCGGCCACGCCTGAGGATGTCGTGAACTTGAACGGCAGGCTACCGAGCAGGTACTTTTTCGCGTCGTCCACTTCCTGCTTCGTCGGTTCCTCGTCGCGGAGTTTGTTCACTTCCTTGAAGAACCCGAACTTCACGTCGAGGAACTTGTCGGGGAACGTGCCGACGAACCCGGTGAACGTGCCGGGCTGCTTCCCCGCCGTAGTCGTGATGGTCGCGTTGACGGTGTACGCGAGGCCGAGCCGGTCGCGGAGGTTGGCCGAGAGCCGGTCCGTGAACCCTGGGCCTGTGCCAAGCACGTTGTCCATCACGAGTAACTTGTAGTAGTCCGGGTGGTCGCGGGTGATGCCGAGTTGCCCGATGTAGACATGGACCTGGGCCGCGTTCGTGTCAGTGACGATCTTCTGCCCGCCAACCGGTTGCGGCGGCACAGCCACCACGGGCTTGCCCAGATTGGACTTCTTCCAGTCCTTCGTGAGCACCTCGATCTTCTTCGCCATGTCGTCTGTCTTGAAGTCGCCGACGAGCGCGATCGTGGTGAAGTTCGGCGCGAACGTGAGCTTGTGGAACGCCTTGCAGTCGGCCACGGTCAGTTTCTCGACAATCTCCTTCTTGCCGAGCGACGGCCGCCCGCCGGGGTGGTTACCGTACACGGTGGAGTAGAAGAGCCGGCTCGCCTTTGTTCGCGGTTGCGTCTCCGCGTCCGCGATGGCCGAGAGTTGCTGCTCACGCATTCTTTCGAGTGCATCCTGTGGAAAACTCGGAGTCTGAATGCACTCGAACAACAGTCCCAACCCCAGGTCGGTGTCAGGCGTCAGAACCCGGAACGAGCCGCCGCTGGACGTGAGCGAGATGCTACCGCCAGTGTCCTCGATTAGTGCGGAGATTTCCTTACCGGTGTGCTTCGCGCTGCCTTCTTCGAGCAGATTGCCCGTAAGTGTGGCGACGCCAAGTTGGCTAAGCGGTTCGCGCAGGCGGACATCCGCCACTTCAAGCGATGCTACCACGACCGGCAAGCGATGGTCTTCGAGGAGGATGACCGTGAGGCCGTTCGGGAGCACAACCCGCTTCGCCGCGGTGAGCGAGAAACCGCCCATGCCGGGGGCGTCGGCGCGTTCCGCGGTGCGGGCCGCTCGCGGCATCGCGAGTGGTCCGCGGGTACGTCGCGAAGCCGCGAGCGGCTCCGGCGCGCACTTCTTCTCTTCCTTCGGGACGCTCCACACAATCGCGGACTGTTTGCGCACGAGGTATTGCTTGGCGACACGCTGGATGTCCGCCTTCGACACCTTGCCGATGGATTCGAGGTAGTTCGCGAAGAACTTGGCCACGTCCTCGCCACCGGGGTAGGTGCTGGTGCGAGACACCGCGTCGGCCAGACTGTGAACACTCTCACGCGAGAAGATGAACGACGCGAGAATCTTCCGCCGCGCGCGAGCGAGTTCTGCGTCGCTGACTGGCTCGGTCGCGAGCTTCTCGATCTCGGCGAACACGAGGTCTTCCGCCTTCTTGCGGTCCTTCCCTTGAAGCAGTTCGACGTTCACGCCGAACCAGCCGGGGTAACGGCCCGCGTAGTTGCCAGCGCTTACCTCCGACGCGATCCGCTCATCCTCCACCAGTTTCCGGTACAGGCGTGAGGTCTTGCCACTGGAAAGCACGTCCGAGATCACGTCGAGTACCGGGTCTTCAGGCGTGCCGACCGTGACCGTGTTGAAGCCAACCATCAGGCGCGGCACGTCGAACTTTGACTCGAATTCCTTACGAGACGGCTCCTTCCGTTCGGGGTAGAACGTGGCCTTCTTGCGCGGTGGCAGTTCGCCCTTTTTGATCGGCCCGAACAATGTCGTGATCTTCTTTATCGCGGCGTCTGCGTCGAATCCACCCACAACAATCAGTGACGCGTTGTTCGGGTGGTACCACTTGTCGTAGTAGCGTTTGATGATCTCGGCACTCGCGCCGCGGACATGCTCCTTCTGCCCGATAACCGGGTGCGAGTATGGCGAGTCCTTCGGCCATAACAGCGGCAGAATCGCCTTGTATTCGAGATCCCACGGGTTGTCCTCACCGCCGTCCAGTTCGGCGATGACGGCCCCCTTCTCCTGCTCGAACTCGTGCTTCGCGTCGATGAGGACGTTGCGCATCCGGTCGGCTTCGATCTCCAGCGCGGCCTCCCACCGGTCGGCGGCGAAGTCGAAGTGGTACACGGTCATGTCTTCGGAGGTGTACGCGTTGTTACGCCCGCCGTTGCGCTGAGTCGCGCGGTCGATGTCGCCGGGCATGAGTTTGGCGGTGCCCTTGAACAGTAGGTGTTCTAGGTAGTGTGAAAGCCCGGTCTGGTCCTTTTCCTCGTCGCACGACCCGACGCGGTACGCAACCATAGTGGTGACGACCGGCGCGCCCTTCACGGGCAACAGGTACACGCGAAGCCCGTTATCGAGCGTGACCAGTTTCAGGTCTTTGAACATCGCTTGCGCGGTCTTCACTAATTCCGCGTCAGTTTTGGGGTCCGGCGCACAAAGTGCAGGATCATCGACCGCGACCGGCGGGGGCGGGTTTTCGCCGCGTGTCGGTGTGACTGGGACGAGTATCGCGAGTGAGGCGAGCGAAAACAGACCGAGCGCGAACCGCGACATGGCAAGTCCTTCATGACCGAGGAACGGGTTCTTCGCCAGTGTAGTGGTTCCGGTTGTTCACAGCGAGAGCGTCAGCACACCACCGCGGGTGCAGCGGGTCCGTGAGCGACTGAAAAAACCTCCAAGGATCACGATTGGACAGCCCCACTGAGTAGAATCTAAGACCCGCGTTGCCACTCCGATTGCCGCCCCAACCTACCCTCCAGACCGGAGAGACAAGGCAATTCTCTGGCACCCACCGCTGTCACGGGCTGACGCGCCACCTTCGGACTCAGACAATGTTCTGGAAACTCCTTGTGTTGCTCGAACTGGGGATTTTCACGGTCCTGAGCGCGACCGACTGGGTGTTCACTTTCGTGCTCTTGAATACCCACCCCGAAGCGGTTGAGACCAACCCGTTCGCGGCGGCCTGTCTGGAACTCCACGGATGGGCCGGGCTCGCGCTTTACAAGACGGGTGGCGTGTTGGTCTTCGTCGGCGCGATCTTCCTTCTGGTCCGACGCCGACCGGTGGTCGCGGCCGGGGTGGTTGCGCTTGGTTGCGCAGTTCTGCTCTCGGTCACCACGTACACCCATACCCTCCTCTGCGACGCCCAACGTGACACAACCGAACGGGCCTACCAGGCAGAGCCGTCCATACGGGATTCGGGCACGGACCGCAGCACGAACGCGCCTCCGACTCCGCAATGCTGGATCACGATGAGGTTCCTGCTAACGACCGCTCCGCTCTTCGCGGAACTCACCCAGAAGTAAGCCACGCTCCCGATGTACGCCAGCACTCTGGCCAGCAATCATTCTACACCGCACCAGACCAGAGCGCGGCGGCTCACCACGGGGTAGGCGGTCGCGGTTGCATCGGTCGCCTTCACGCTCACAGCGCCGACCGCGTGCCCGCTCGCGGTGGGAAGCGCGAGGGTCGCGTTCTCGATCGGCGTGCTGCTCGGATCAGTCGGTGGTTTCGTGGGCTTGGGCAGCGCGGTGTCCCGCGCGTACCCCGTTCTCGGCGCCTGGATAGCGTTGAGGATTCTGTGGGGTGCGTACTTCCCCACATGACGGGCCTGATCGCTGGTTTTCTCTTCGCGCTGAGTGGGTTGATCTTGCTTCTCAAGCAGATGATCCCCATCTCCGTTCCGGGATGAATGACAGTCAACCCGTGACGGCGCCTTCGCTCGCGGATCGCACGAGTTTCGCGTACTTCGCCAGCACACCCCGCTCGACGCGTAGCGCGGGTGTCTTCCACTTACCCTTGCGCGCCTGAAGTTCAGCGTCCGGGATGTTCAGCGTGAGTAACTTATTGTCGCCGTCAATGGTGATGGAGTCGCCATTCTGCACGAGCGCGATCGCCCCACCTACCCACGCTTCAGGCGAGACGTGACCGACCACCAAGCCGTGCGTACCGCCGCTGAATCGGCCATCGGTGATTAGCCCCACGCTCTCGCCCAAGCCCTGCCCCATCAGCGCGCCAGTGATGCTCAACATTTCGCGCATCCCGGGACCGCCGACCGGCCCTTCACCGCGAATCACCACCACGTCGCCCGCGACGATCTTCTGCGCCTGGATCGCAGCGAAGCACGCCTCTTCGCCGTCGAAGACTTTTGCTGGGCCCGTGATGGCGCGCTGCTTCAACCCCGCGACCTTCGCGACCGCGCCTTCCGACGCGAGATTGCCCTTCAGGATCACGTGAATGCCGTGGCTGAACAGCGGCGCCTCGAAAGAGTGAACCACCTTCTGTGGCTTCGTGAACACGCTCGGCACCTCCGCGAGGTTCTGAGCGAGCGTCTGCCCGGTCACGGTCATGCAGTCGCCGTGCAACATGCCCTTGTCGAGCAGTGCGCGAAGGACCGCCGGCGTGCCGCCGACGCGGTACAGATCGAACATCACGAACTTACCGCCCGGCTTCAGGTCCGCGAGGTGCGGTACTTTCCCCGCGAGCCGGTCGAAGTCGTCAAGCGTCCATTGCACGCCGGCCTCGCGCGCGATCGCCATCAAGTGCAACACCGCGTTCGTGCTGCCACCGAGCGCGAGAACGAATGTGTACGCATTCTCCAGACTCTTGCGTGTGATGATGTCTCGCGGGCGGATGTTCTTCTCGATACAGCGGACCACAGCCTTGCCCGCGAGGAACGCTTCGCGGTCCTTCGCCGCAGTCACGGCTGGGTTGCTCGCCCCATAAGGAAGCGACATCCCCATCGCTTCGATCGCGCTGGACATGGTGTTCGCGGTGTACATGCCGCCGCACGAGCCGTGACCGGGACAACTCTCGCACTCCACCTTGTGAAGCGTCTTCGCATCGATGCTTCCGGCCTGGAACTTCCCGACCGCCTCGAAGATGGAGACGATGTCTACGTCTTCTCCAGACGGCCCGACCCCGGGCATGATGCTGCCGCCGTAGACGAACACGCTTGGGATGTTGAGGCGCGCCATCGCCATCACACAACCGGGCATGTTCTTGTCGCACCCGCCGAACGCGACGAGTCCATCGTGATTCATCGCGCCCGCGACCGTTTCCAGGCAGTCCGCGATTACTTCGCGCGATACGAGCGAGTACCGCATTCCTTTGTGGCCCATGCTGATGCCGTCAGAAACGGTGGGCGCGCCGAACGTCTGAGGTACGCCACCGGCGGCGCGGACGCCTTCCCTTCCCTTGACCGCGAGTCGGTCGAGATGCGCGTTGCAGGGCGTGATATCGCTCGCGAGAGATGCGACACCCACGACCGGCTTGTTGAAGTCCTCGTCGGTGAACCCGACAGCGCGGAGCATGGCCCGGTTCGGCGCGCGGCTGGGGCCGCCGGTGGTCGTGAGACTTGTGCGTGTTGGCCCTTCAGACATTACGTAACCCTCACACCGTTCGTAGTGAACGAACGGGGGAAACTGGTAGAACCCGACCCCTCTGTTATCGTAATCGGGGTCGCGCCGGCTATGAGAGGAACACAAGTTTTCGGGGGGGGCGTTAACGCACGTGATTTTGTGAGATAATCTGGTCTGGGAGTTGGCACCCGCTCCTCGCGTGAACTAGGTAATTGGGTAATCTCGCTTCCGACTCGCAAGACCGAAGCAGAGCGCCCAATACCTATCCGGAGCGTCCGATGCGCAGCGTGACCAAGCGTCTGGTGTCGTTCATGAAGGCGGAAGATGGCCCAACGGCTGTCGAGTATGCCGTGATGTTGGCTCTCATCGTCGTGGTGTGCATCGCCGCCATCACCACACTCGGCGGCAACGCCAACTCCACATTCTCATTCGTCGGTTCCAGTATCAAGCCGACCGGCAGTTGAAGATGCTCCACAGTGCAAACCAACGACCCCGCCGATTTTCGGTGGGGTTGTTCGTTTTGTGTCGGCGGTTCACCTCGGGTGTGAGTCTGCTCCGCTGTGTCGGGCTTCCAGACGTGAAAATCCGACAACATCGAACAAATCTGCAAAACCTTCCCACGCGTCAAACTCGCGATGCTAAGTCTTCCTGTCGGACGCGAGACGTGACTTACCCCAGACCGCCTACGAGTCAAACTCGCGTCAGGACGCCCGTCTGGTTTCCCTCACATCGGCCTCGATCGAGACTGCGCCTATTGCACAGTCTGGCCCGAACGCCGAAACCTAATCGGGAGTTCAGGAATGCGTACTGTGGCAACCAAGTTGGTGTCGTTCATGAAGGCGGAAGATGGCCCGACGGCTGTCGAGTATGCCGTGATGTTGGCTCTCATCGTCGTGGTGTGCATCGCCGCCATCACCACACTCGGCGGCAACGCCAATTCCACATTCTCATTCGTCGGCTCCGCAATTGCTCCGCCGACAGGGACTTGACCGGCGCGGGACAAGAGCAAGGGCCTGGGTTTGGTTGTTAGCCCTCTCCAAGGACTAACAACCAGAACCAGGCCCTCACTTCGCGAGTTCGGCCTCTATGAGTTTGTCGAGTTCCTCATCCTCCAGATCCTTCTCTTCGCTGTGCCATACCCGCTTCCCGTCCTTGCCGAACAACGCCATGAACGGGATGCCCCCGTCGAGGCCGAACCGCTTGTTGATCTTCTCCTCGTCCGTCCGGTAGCCGAGTAGCACGAAATTGGGGAACGCGGCGCCCTTGTCCTTGAGGAACTTGAGAACCGCGTCCTTGTCGTACTTTTCGTCCTTCCCTTTCGGGTCAAGGCTCACGCTCACGCAAACCATGCCCTTGTTGGAATACTTCTTATGCGTCTCTACGAAGTGCGGGAACTTCTTCACGCACGGCCCGCACCACGTCGCCCAGAAATCCATTAGCACTACCTTCCCCTTGCGCTCGGTCACGGCAGCGTCGAGCGCGACGTAACGGACTTCAGTCACCTCAACGGGAACCGTCGCG
Organism: Planctomycetia bacterium; assembly: GCA_005772955.1. Taxonomy (GTDB): domain Bacteria; phylum Planctomycetota; class Planctomycetia; order Gemmatales; family Gemmataceae; genus Gemmata. The sequence goes on along the minus strand of SXID01000151.1, from coordinate 360 downwards.
ACAGCCACAGGTGTCGTGGGAGGCGGTGTGCCGCAGCCCGCGCCGACCGCGAGCGCCAGCAGAACCGCGAGACCAATCGTGCGCATGGTGAGTGTCTCCAAAAAGTGGTCGCTCAAGAACGGTAGCGGAGCCGGGACCGTGGGCGCGGCCTATTCAGTGTCGGCAGGTAGTGCTAGGATATTGGAGTTCTTCAGCGAGCGAAGAACCTAACCCCCAACCCCCTTCCCTAAGTTTAAGGAAGGGGGAGCCAGATTTAGCCCCTCCCTTTGTAGGGGAGGGGTTACGGACGGGTTCTTCCTCATACTGTGAGCGATGCTTAATGCCGACGCCGACCGCGACCATCCGCAACTTCTGCATCAT
>SXID01000150.1 GCA_005772955.1 Planctomycetia bacterium | reverse complement strand
GTCAGCTTCTCGTGATCCAACCCCAACAGGTGAAGAATCGTCGCGTGGAAGTCGTTCACGGACACCGGGTCGTCCACGGTCTTCAGCCCGAACTCGTCCGTTGAACCGACCACGGTTCCGCCCTTCGCGCCGCCGCCCGCGAGCCACATCGTGTAGCCGTGCGGGTTGTGGTCGCGACCCTTCCCGCCCTGGCTGTTTGGCGTGCGCCCGAACTCGCTGCACCACACCACCAACGTGTCCTTCAACATCCCGCGTTGCTTCAAGTCCTTCAGGAGTGCGGCAATCGGGCGATCGACGTGGCCGCACATCTTCTCGTGGTTCGCGTTCACGTTGTCGTGCGCGTCCCACTGCGTCACGAGCGGGCCGCCGCCGCTGTACACGGTCACGAACCGCACCCCGCGTTCCACCAACCGGCGTGCCAGGAGCAAGCGCGTGCCGAAGTCCGCAGTGGCCTTGTCGTCGAGACCGTAAGCCTTCTTCGTCGCCGCCGTCTCTTGCGCGAGATCGACCGCGTCGGGCGCGTGCTTCTGCATCTTGAACGCTAACTCGTAGTTCGATGCACGCGCTTCGAGTTCCGCGTCGCCCATCGACTGTGCCGCGTTCAGCTTCTGCACGAGGTCGAACGCGCGCTTGTTCTGCTCGTCGCCGGTGTCGGCTGGCGGCTTCAAATTGATAATGGGGCTCGGGCCGCGACGCAACAGCGTGCCCTGATACACAGGTGGAAGGAACGCGCCTGACCAGCACGGGGCGCCACCTTCGGGGACGCCTTCCGGTTGCGGCATCACGCAGTACGCCGGGAGGTTTTCAGAAACGCTGCCCAACCCGTAAGTGACCCAACTGCCGAGGCTCGGCCAGCCCATGAGCGTGCGCCCGCTGTGCAGTTCGTACATCGCGGGGGCGTGAACGGTGTTGCTGCACCAGCACGACCGCAAGAAACAGATATCGTCGGCGCACGTCGCGAGGTGCGGCATCAGGTCGCTGATCTCGGTGCCCGACTTGCCGTGCTTCGTGAACTTCCGCGTACTCGGCAGAATCACCTCTTTACCCGTGGTGAACTGACTCTTGGGTTGGCCGGTCGATTCCGGAAGCGGCTTGCCGGCCCACTTTGCGAGTTCTGGTTTCGGGTCGAACAGGTCCATCTGCGACGGCCCGCCGACCATGAACATGAAGATGACGCGCTTGGCCTTCGGCGCGAAGTGCGGCTTCTTCTCGGCCAACGGGTTCGACGACAAGCCCGGAGCGCGAGCGAGGGTCTCTTGCGCGAGCAGGTAATTGAGCGCGATACCGCCAAGCCCGCCGCCTGTGCGAAGCAGGAACTCGCGACGCGAATGAACAAAGGGAAAGTGCGTGTTCATGATACTCAGCGTACCCGCGGGACAATTGCGCCGCAAGCAGACGCAACGCCGCCGATCAGGTAAACTGTGAAGCATGTTCCTCGCACTCACGCTTGCACTCGCACTCCCGAGCCTTCCCGCCGACGTTCCGCTAGCGTCGTGCGCGTGGGTACGGGCCGAAAACGACGGGGCCGGTAGCGGTTTCATCGTCGATGCCGAAAAGCGGTTGCTCGTCACCTGTCGGCACGTCGTCGCGGACCGCAAGAAGGTTGATGTGCTCTTTCCCTGGGTTCGCGACGGTGAACTGGTAACGGATCGCGCGGAGTACCTTCGCAACCGCGCGGTGCTCCGTGAACGCGGGTTGCTCGTTATTGGAACCGTGCTGAAGACCAACGACGAACTCGACCTCGCGCTCATCGAACTCGTTTCACTTCCCGCTGGTACCAAAGCGGTCACCCTCGCGGCGCAAGTGCCGCAACCGGGCGACCCGCTCCGTATCGTGGGCCACCGACTCGACCTCGACACCGTGTGGAACCTGACCGTCGGCCCGCTGCGCACGAGCGGGAAGCTCGCGGAAGGTTATTTCTGGCGCGGGAAGAAGCTCTCGCTCGACGCGCACGCTCTCATCGCGCAGTTCCCGACGGAAGAAGGCGATTCCGGCGGTCCGGTGTTCAACGCGCGCGGCCACGTGGTCGGTGTGGACTGCGCGCTGCGCCGAAACTGTCCGCTCGCGGCGGTCGTCATCTCCGCGAACGATGTCAGGCGTTTCGTGAACGGGAACGACGTGCCCGCCAAGAACGCCAAACCCAACGCCATCGCGGACACACTCACACGCGCGACGGTATGGGTAAAGCCCACCGCGACCGACGTTCACCTCGCGGGCGTGTTAATCGAAAAAGACTTGGTGCTGACCTGCGCGCGGGGTTTCACAGTCACGGACCGCGTAGGCATCGCGATTCCACTACGCGAGGGCGACCGCTGGGTAAGCGAGCGAGACGCCTACCGCGACCCGCTCGCGCTGCACCTTCGCGGAGCGTGGCGCAGTGGCACCGTTCTCGCTCGCGACACAACTCGCGATCTCGCGCTCATCAGACTCGATACTGGCTCGGAAGGAATGCGACCGCTCCCGCTCGCGCCCGGCGTGCCGAATGCGGGCGACGCGATCCACGCGATGAGTCACCCCGCCGGGTTAGAGTTCGCCTGGGTGTACGCGTTTGGCTCCGTGCGCCAGCGCGGGCGCGTGGCACTCGATGTCGGCGAAAAGGCGCCACGGGTCCCGGCGCTCGCGTGTCAACTTCCCGCGCAGGCCGGTTCGCCCGGTGGACCGCTGGTGAACGCGAAAGGTGAGCTGGTTGGTGTGCTGGCTTCGCGCGAAGGCGCGCAACTCGTGGGTTACGCGGCGACAACCGACGAGATTCGCGCCTTCCTCGATGTGGCACTCCGCGACCGGCCGACGTACACGCTCGCGGGATTGATCTCGCGTCTCGAAGCAATCCCAAGACAACACGCGGTAATGCTCGCTCGCGCGCTAGCGACGCGCGCCGAATGGCACCGCGCCGCGGGCCAGTTCGCGGAGGCAAAACGCGACTGTGACAACGCGGTGTCACTCGATCCCGGCTGCGCGAAAGCCCGCTCGTGCCGGGCGCTCATGTTCGAACCGGCACAGGCGATCGCGGAACTCGATGCTGCCGTCGAGAAAGGACATTTTTCCCGTGACGTACTCGTGTTGCGGGCCTCATTCGCGAACGCTGCGAAAGACTACCGCAAGGCACGCGGCGATGCGGAGTACGTGCTCGCTGTTGACCCCTCCGATGTGGACGCACGCGAGCAGTTAGCCCGCGCGCTGCTCGGGTTGGGTGAGGACGCGAAGGCGGCGACCGCCCTCGGCGATTTAGTGCGTACCAACGCGCAGCGAATGAAGTCCGTCTCGGGAGTGATGTTGGCGCACGCCGACGAACTCGAACAGAAGTTCCCCGACGCGCCCGACATCGCAACGGCCTGGCTGGCGAAGGCTCTCGCGGCCACCGAGAAAGGCACGCGTGACCCGAAGACGAGGGCCGCGGTCGCGGAGCTGCTGAAGACCGCCGGCGCCGCTAAGGACAATGCCAAACGGCTGAAGTTGTTGCGCGCCGGCGTGAAGGAGTTGAGGTAACCGTTGATGTCACAATCGTTCGATGTGATCGTGCTCGGTGTCGGTGGCATGGGGTCTGCCGCGTGCTTCGAGCTGGCACGCCGCGGCCGGCGTGTGCTGGGATTGGAGCAATTCCCTCTGGTTCACTCGCGTGGCAGTTCGCATGGCCATACGCGCATCATCCGCACCGCGTATGCCGAAGGACCGGCTTACGTTCCACTCGCTCAGCGAGCGTTCGAGAAGTGGTACGAACTGGAACAACTCACGGGTCGGCACTTGCTCACGGAATGCCCGTGTCTAAACGTCGGACCGCCGGAGAGCGAACACGTCGAAGGCGTTCGCGCATCGGTGCGTACACACCAACTCGCGGCTGAAGAGTTGTCCGGCGACGAGATCAACCGGCGGTTCCCCGCGTTTAACTTCCCGGCCGAGTACATTGGCGTGATCGAGCACGCAGCCGGTTTCCTGTATGTGGAAGAATGCGTTCGCGAACACATTGACAGCGCGGTGTCCTGCGGCGCCGAAATTCATGCCGAGGAAGCCGTTCGCGGGTGGAAAGCGGTCGGCGATGGAGTGGAAGTCACCACCGACAAGGGCACGTATCGCGCGGCTAAGTTGGTCGTCACGGCGGGCGCGTGGGCGACGAAGTTACTCGCGGACATAGGCGTCCCGCTCCGCGTGATGCGGCAGGTGTTGCTGTGGTTCGGCACGGGGAATCGCCCCGAACTGTTCCGGCGAGACCGGTTCCCGATCTTCATCGCGGACGTGCCGGGGATGCCGTTCTACGGGTTGCCCGCGATCGACGCATTCGGCGCGAAAGTGGCGCGGCACTATGGCGCGCCGGAACTCCCAGACCCAACCGGCGTGAACTGGGAGACGACCGGCGACGATGTCCACGCGATGCGTGCCAACTTCACCGGATTCCTGCGGGGTCTGGGCGAGTTCACGAAGGGTCAGGTGTGCATGTACACGGTCACGCCAGACCATCACTTCGTGATCGACCTGCACCCGGCATTCCCCCAGGTGAGCATCGCGTGCGGATTCTCCGGGCACGGGTTCAAGTTCGCGTCCACTGTGGGTGAAATTCTCGCGGACCTCGTCGAACACGGCACCACGAAGCACGACATCGGCCTGTTCTCGGCGCGCCGAACCTTCTGACCCGTGCGCGTATCCATCACCCATCACCACCCAAAGAATCAGGGGGCTTACGCCCCCCGTTCGCCAAGAACGAGATGAACCTCCGCCTCGACCACCTGCGCGACTGGGCCAGCGCACGCGGCGCTGAGGTGCACAAGGAAGTTGAGGCCGAAGCGGGAACGGGTAACGACCGGTTGTTGCGAAAGTGCCTCGCAGCGCGCGATGAAGAAGCCTCTGCTCTTCGCCGCGCTCGACGACCGGCTCGATGTGAGTGCTGTTCGCGTCTTCGCCCGCACGCCGGCAGAGGCGCGCGACGCGGTGACGACCCTTCCGATCGAACGTTAGACGGACTGCGGGCGCCCCATCTGACGCAGCCAGCGGAAGTGCGAGACGATCCCCGCCACGAACGACCGGTGTGCTTGGTAGCGCACTCCGAAGTCGCGACAGGTGTCCTCAATGATCCGTGCCAGCACCGGATAGTGGATGTGGCACACACGCGGGAACAAGTGGTGAACAACCTGAAAGTTCAGCCCACCCAGGAGCCAGCACAGCGTCCAACTCCCACGAGCGAAATCCACCGTCGTCTGAATCTGGTGCACCGCCCACGCATCCTCCATCTTGCGCCCGCCCTCGACCGGGTCGGGGAACTCGGCTTCGCCCACACAGTGCGCAAGTTGGAACACCACAGTCAGCGTCACGCCCACGACCGCCGTCACGACCGCGTAGAATGTGAGTACCACCCACCACTCGTGGATCAGCATCGGCACGCCGATCAGCAACCCGGCCGACAGCGCCTTGCCCCCAAGGAACACGACGAGATCCCAGCCTCTGGGGCGCGGGATCTTGTGCGGCCCGATAGCCCCGGCGATCACGTCGCGGAAGTCGCCGTACAGGTGCCACACGGACGCAGTCACGCCATACAGCGGCCACAGGTACAAGTGCTGCCACCGGTGATACCACCGTCGCGGTTGCTGTGGTGCGAGTCGCGCAACGGGACCGACGGCGAGGTCGGTGTCCTGCCCGTGGACGTTGGGGTAGGTGTGGTGAAAGACGACGTGCTTCCATTTCCAGAGGTACGAACTGGCGCCGATCAGGTCGAGCGACATGGCGGCGACCCGGTTCACCCACGCGAACCGCGAGTACGCGTGGTGCCCGCCGTCGTGTTGGATGCTGAAGCCGACCGCGGAGATGGCCAGTGCGAACGAGATCGACAACGGGGCGGCGAGCCACACGGTCGGCGCGGCGAACACCAACAGCGCGTAGGAGGTCGCTAGCCACCCGAGGATGACCGCGGTCTTCAGATACATGCGCCAGCAGTCGCGCTCACTCTGCCCGGTTTCGACGAAGTACGCATCCGTTCGGCGCCGCAGTTCAGCGAGGAATCCGGCCTCGTCACGCGGAAACTTCGGCCGCAGGTTCGCGGTCGCGGTTTGCGGTGGGGTTGGGTTGGAGGCGAGTTCGGTTCGCTCCGACATGGAGTCGTTTCTCCGTCTGGGCGACAGAATGAAGAAAATGATTTATTCCGGGCCGCGTGAGGAGCGGCGTGAAAATCTTCAACATTGTATGCCAGAAGTGGAGTCGCGTCGGGAATTCTCCCGACAACAATGCGCCCACCGAAGCAACATTGGCAGGCAATGCCGGTTACAGAAGACCGGGGATCGGGTCGCCTTCGGTGAGCACGTTCCCGACTCGTCCCAGGCCGGGCTTGAGCCGCACTTCGGAGAGATCCAACACGGTGCTCATCACGGTTGCGAGAAGGTGCTTTGGCGTGTAACGCTCCGTGGTCGGTTGCGACGCGGTCCGGTCCGACTGGCCGATCACCTGACCGGTCTTCAGCCCACCACCAGCGAGGAGCAGCGAAGTGAGATTTGCGTAGTGGTCGCGGCCGCCGTCGCGGTTCCGCTTCGGCGTGCGGCCCATCTCGCCCGTCACCACCAGCAGAATCTTGTCCTCCAAACCGCGCTCGTAGATGTCCTCGATGAACGCCGCGACTGCGTGATCCACTTGGCTTGCCATCGGAGGGAGGTTCGCCATGTTCTTCGGGCTGTTGCTGTTCGCGTGCATGTCCCAACCGCAATCAGATACGGTGACGAACCCGCACCCGGCTTCGCACAGTCGGCGAGCCAGGAGCATCTGCTTGCCGAGCAGATTCGTCCCGCGGCGCATGTCATACCACTTCGTGACGTCGTTCAGTTTGAACAACCCGCTCGTGTCGTACTTCGCGATGGTCTTCGGGTCTTCCTTCGTGATGTCGAACGCGTCGCCGACGCCGCGCGCGATCACGTCGAACGCCTGCTGCTGGAACTTGTCCGCGCCATCCATCGCGCCGGTCACGTCGAGGTCGCGGCGAACGGTGTCGAACCCGGCGAGGAGCTTGCGCCGGTCCTCGAACCTCTCGGTCGTGACCGAGAGCTTCAGGTTCTTCTTGAGCTGGTCGCCGCCGCTCGGGTCGAACGCGGCGTACGACCCCCCAAGTTCGCCCGGCGCGGTGAGCGTGGGCAGCGCGCCTGTCTCGAAATTGCCGCCGAGCTTCAGCCCCGGCTCGACCGCTTCGGGCAACACGAGACAGTTATTCGGGATGCCGGTGACCGCGTTGTTCGCGCCCGCGACGCGTGCGTACAGCGGACCCATCGAGGCCTTCATCGGGTTGCCGCCGCTCGTGACGGCGAGGTACGAGTGGTCGCCGTTCATCGACGCGTAGGACCGCACTACAGCGATCTTGTCGGTCATGTTCGCAAGTTTGGAGAACGAGCCGCCGAAGGTGATGCCGGGGAGCTTCGTCTTCACTTCGCCAGTGATACTGCGGATCTCTTCGGGCGCGGTCATTTTGGGGTCGAAGAACTCGATGTGAGACGGCCCCCCTGAGAGGAACAACAACACAACCGACTTGTCCTTCCACGCGCGGTTCTCGGATGCGGCCTTTGCCTTCGCCGCGAGCAACTGCGGCAGTCCCATCCCGCCGAGCAGCGCGAGGCTCCCGACGCGGAGGAACTCGCGGCGCGACGAACCCTGGCAGGTGCGGGTGTTCCGCGTATCGCTGATGGTCAGCATCGGTTCTCCTCGGCGCGAGCAGCGAAGGTGATTCGGCTCGGCGGGAATCAGGCGGTGGGATTGAAACCGGCGGCATGGTTGGCGGGGCAATTACGGCTTTTACTAGAATCCCCTGTCGAGGGGTGGCAGACAAGCCGAATCTGCACAGAATGTTCACCGCGTGTTAGAATCGAACGCGTCACCCTTCACCGGGACGACCCACGACCACGAGGGCGCGGCGATGACGGTGCGACACATGCGGCTCACGCTCGGCCTGTTCTTCCTGTTCGCCGGAACCGGGCTTCTGGCCCTCCGACTCCTCGTGCCGGATGTTACGGCGAGACTGTTCGACCCGACGCGAATGATGATCGGCGCGTTTCTCGCGCTGGTGTTCGCGGGGTTGAATCTGGCGAAGTGGTACGCCGGCCGGCTCGCTTACGAGCAAATGACGACGCCTGTGCGCCGACCGCTTCAACCGGACCCGACCGCGAGCAAGGAGTCCGAACCGAACCCGGCATTCGACTTCAGCGAGTCGACCGAGAAGCCTTCAAAGTAGTAGGCACACTCCGTGTGCCGTCGCTTCGACCTCACAGAACAGCAACGGCACACGGAGTGTGCCTACTACTTTGGGTGGGTATACTGAAAACATGGGCATCGCAACACAACACGACCCCGCCACAGTTACCGCAAAACGCGACTGTCTGCTCGCGGTGCTGCGCGAGTTAGGTGGTGTGGCGGTTGCGTTCAGCGGAGGCATCGACAGCACCGTCGTCGCGAAGGCATCGTTCCTTGAACTGGGCGAACGCGCGATCGCGGTCACGGCCGACAGCGCGAGTGTGGCTCGCACCGAACTTGAAGACGCACGCCGACTCGCGCAACTCATAGGCATTCGTCATGTCGTCGTTCGCACCGACGAGTTCAGCAACCTGGATTACACGAAGAACGACGGCACCCGCTGCTACCACTGTAAGACGGAACTGTACACCACGGTCGAATCGCTGTTGCCTGGACTCGGCGTGCCCTTCATGGTAAGCGGCGCGAACCTCGACGATCTCGGCGACTACCGGCCGGGCTTGATCGCGGCCGCGGAACACCACGTGCGGCACCCGCTACAAGAGGCCGGGTTCACAAAGACTGATGTTCGCGCTCTCGCGCTCCACTGGGAGCTTCCCACCTGGGACAAACCCGCAGCGCCGTGCCTGTCGAGCCGTATGGCACCCGGCGTCGCGGTCACGCCGGAACGCACGAAACGCGTCGAAGATGCTGAAGCATTCCTGCGCACTCTGGGTCTGCGCGAGTGCCGCGTGCGCTACCACGAAGGTGATCTGGCCCGCGTCGAAGTGCCGCTCAGCGAAGTGGCGAAGCTCGCGTGCGAACCGGTGCGAACCGAACTCTCTCGCACGCTTCACGTGCTGGGTTTCAAGTTCGTGACGCTCGACCTCGACGGCTTCCGCAGCGGCAGCCTGAACGAACTCGTGCCGCTGGAACTTCGCAAAGTGTACAGTAGGCAGTGAGCGGTGAGCAGTGGGCAGTAGCTTCCCTGCTTCCCTGCTTCCCTGCTTGTCTGCACGCTGCCCACAGACCACTACCCATTGAGAACCATGACTCCCCTACCCGCCGCGACCGCGCTGGACCAGTTCTTCCTCGATGCCCGGAGCAAGCTACTCGAAGCGGCTGCGATCTTCGACCGCGTCGCGCGCGGCGATGGTTCGGAGAACGCGGTCACCGACCCGCGCCATGTGAAACTGCAGAAGGCCGTCGAGGTGCTTCACTCTGACGCGCCGAACAAGGCGGAGTTACTCCAACAACTCTTCTCGCTCGCCTACGACCCGGACTGGAATCGCCCGTCGCCGCGGTTCTGAGCCATCTGACAGGAGCGGTTGCTCCAGCGGAAGGGCTCGCGATTTTCCAGCATGCGGGGTTCCGCCACGCTGCATTCGCACGTACCATGTCCGGCACTGGTCCCTCGCCGTCACTTAACCTTCTCATCTCCTGCCTCGTGGGGAGTTCGTTGCCATGCCAATCACATTGGGTTGTCCGTCGTGCGGGAAGCGGTTCCGGGCGCGGGACGAATCCGCGGGGAAGAAGGTGAAGTGCCCGTACTGCCAGGCGGCGGTACCGGTGCCCGCCGAGGAAGAGTCGGCCACAGCTGGTGCGCCGACGGCCCCGCCGCTCCCGCCAGCCACACCAACCCCGCCGCCGGCTCGCTCCGGCCCACCGCCTCGCCCGGCTTCGCCGCCACCGGCGCCGGCGGTCGCGTCGCCCGACGACTGGGGCGCGATCTCCACCCCGACGGCACCTGTCACGCCTGAGCATCCGGGTGCCCCGGCACCGGAACCCAAGGCAGAGCCTGAACGCGCGGCAGAACCCGAACCCATATCGGACTTGGTTGAGATGCCGCGCGACCGCAATCGCGATCGCGGGGACAAGCCGCGTCCGAAGGCGACCAAGCCCGAACCGAAGAAAACTGCTGAGAAAGGGAAGAAACCCACGGAGACACCCGGGGAGGTGCTCGCGAAGAAGTGGGCCTCCGTGTGGCGTGGGCTGTTCTGGGTTCAGTTCGGGCTACTGTTCGTCGCGCTGCTTGGGTTCGTCGGGTTCGGCGAGGCAATCTACGCGCGCGCCGTCGGTGAACTGCCGACGAGCAAAGATCCGGGAGTGGTGAAGATCGACGGGTACGTCAACACCGCGGACCGCGACGCGATTCCGCTGTCGAAGGCCGAAGAACTCGACCTGCTCGTCTACGGTGTCCCAATCTTCATGGCCGGATTCCTGATGACGATTGGCCGACTCTTCAGCGGCGGCGGCCCGCGGAGCAGCGGCGCGCGGGGACTATTCGTGTTCAGTGGGGTCGTCACACTGGTCGCGTTCATCGCGCTGTTGGCTTCAGAGGTGTGCAAGAAGATGCTGTTCCGCGACGAGGCCGCGTACGCGGTGCTGACGCTCATGGTTTGTGCGCCGCTGGCGGAGTTCTGGTTCCTCACCGGGCTGACCGCGAGCGGGCTGGCGCTGAAGCGGCCAGGCGTCGCGCGCGCGGTGGGGGTTGTCGTGTTCCTGTTCGCGATGATCCCCGTGATCGCGACGGTCGGCTGGGATCAGTACCTGCTCCACGCTGGCCGACCGAAGGAAAAAGACCCGGCGCTGGTCGACTGGCGGATGTACGAGCAGGCCGCCCTGCTGATCGGCTGGCTCATCCTGGTCGGCGCGTACTGGCGCGCGGTCCGGGGCGTGCGTGTCGGGGCGTTCGAGTTCATCGCCGCCGTTGAAGACGCGAAAGCGAACGAAGAGGCCGAACGCAAATGACCGTGGCCGCCGAGTGCGGGTACTGCGGTCAGGTCGTCGCGATCCCGGAGGGCGCGAGCGAGTCGTTCGTCGCGTGCCCGACGTGCGGGTGGATGATCGACACCAGCGCTACCATTCCCACCGTTCCGCCGGTTCCCGTGGTGGAGCCGGCAGAGACGCCGCTCGCGTTCCCACCCGCCTACGCACCGGTCTTGTCCGACTCCGGGGAACCGGACGGCGCGCCCAACGACCGAGTGAGCGGTCTTGAACTGTCGTGGTGGAACGTCCACGACGGTCTCTCGCTGGCCCGCGGTTCCAACGGCCTCGCCTCACTGTTCATGGCCGGACTCGTGATTCTTGACGTGTACGTAGTCCTGTCCGCGGGGCGCGGACCGGTGCCGGTGGGACTGCCCGCGGCGATCGTGGTGGTGCCCGGACTTATCTTCGCTGTGATTGGGCACACGTGGGGGCAGTTCCTGTGCGCCAGCGCCCCGGCGTCGCACGGCGGGTTGCTGGCCGCGGGCGCCGCGGCGCTCTGCGCGCTGGCCGCGGTCTTAATCGGATGCCTCGCTCCGTCGGGCGAATGGGTGGGAATCGCGATCGTGTCCGGCATTCTGTTGCTGCTATCGTGGGCGACGTGGTTGATGTTCTTGTACCAGCTCGGTGTGGGACTGCGCGACCGCGACCTGTCTTCGATGGCCGGCTCGTACATGTTGTGGTACTTGGTTGGGTTCGTGGTCACGATTTTGCTGACGGCTGCGGCGTGGCGCGAACTTGCGGCCGGGAACCAAACCGAATCGCTGTTGTGGCGGTTGCCCGCGAACATCATCAGTCTCTCGCTCGCCGGCGGATACCAGTTGCTTCTGGGGTTGGCCGCGAACGTCGTCGCCCGGCGCGCGCCGCTGACCCCACGCGCGCGGCAACGGTTCGAGCAACGCGGTCGTTGACCTCCTGCGAGCAAAGCCACGAATCATGATCACTCGCCTTCTGCTCCTCTCTCTGGCTTTCGTGCTTCCCGCGAGCGCTCGGGCGCAGTCACAGGTCACGTTTGCCCAGAAGGAAACCAGCCTTGCGATCCAGATTGACGGCAAGCCGTTCGCAACCTACGTCTGGGAAGATACCAAGGTGCGACGCCCGTACTTCATGCACCTGCACGCGCCCAACGGCAAGCAGGTTACGCGCAATCATCCGCCGGTCGTGGGTGACGCCACTGATCATGACACCATGCACCCAGGACTGTGGCTCGCGTTCGGCGAACTCGCGGGGTCCGACTTCTGGCGGAACAAGGGCACCGTCGCGCACGTCGAGTTCGTCGAGAAACCGAAGGCGACGAAGGACGGCGGCACATTCGCGGTGCGCAACCGTTACACCGCGCACGGCAAGTCGCTCTGCGAAGAAGTGTGCCGCGTCACGATCACCGTTCGCCCGGCCGGATACCTGCTCGACTGGACTTCGGAGTTCACCGGTCCGGAGGACTTCTCCTTTGGCGATCAGGAAGAGATGGGCCTGGGCGTGCGGGTCGCCACGCCGCTCACGGTGAAGAGCGGCGGACAGATCGTCAACAGCGACGGCAAAAAGAACGAGAAGGAAGTGTGGGGCAAGTCGGCGGGCTGGTGCGACTACGCCGGCACGATCGACGGCAAGGAAGTGGGTGTCACGCTGATGCCGGACCCGACGAACTTCCGGCGGTCGTGGTTTCACTCGCGCGATTATGGCGTGCTGGTCGCCAACCCGTTCGGCAAGAACGCCTTCACTCGCGGCGAGAAGAGCAAGGTCACGGTGAAGAAAGGCGAATCGTTCCGGCTCCGGTTCGGCGTTCTCGTTCACGCGGGGAAAGTCGATCTGGGCGCCGCGTTCGCGGAGTGGGTCGGCGAACTGCCGCGCATGGTGGTGTCGAAGGACAAGAAGGGCTTCGCGCTGGAGCCAGGGGGCACGCCGTTCGTGCCGTGGGGATTCAACTACGACCACGACGAAACCGGGCGATTGATCGAGGACTACTGGGAAAAGGAATGGGAGAAGATCGAGGCCGACTTCGCGCAGATGAAGAAGCTCGGGGCCAACGTGGTCCGCGTTCACCTGCAGTTCGGCAAGTTCATGACCGCTGCTGACAAGCCCGACGAGAAGGCGCTCGACCGGCTCGCGAAACTGGTCAAGTTGGCCGAAGCGAACCGGCTTTACCTCAACCTGACGGGCCTGGGCTGCTACCACAAGAAAGAAGTCCCTGCGTGGTATGACAAACTCACGGAGACAGAGCGCTGGAACGCGCAGGCAAAGTTCTGGGAGGCGGTCGCGGGGCGGTGCGCGAAAAGCCCCGCGATCTTCTGCTACGACCTGATGAACGAACCGGTGGTGTCGGGCAGCAAGCGCAAGGACGGCGACTGGCTCGGCGGCGCATTCGGCGGCAAGCACTTCGTACAGTTCATCGCGCTCGATCCGAAGGGCCGCATGCGCGCCGATGTCGCGCGGCAGTGGATCGATCACCTCGTCGCCGCTGTGCGCAAGGTCGATAAGCAACACCTGATTACCGTTGGGCTGGTGGACTGGAGTCTTGACAGAAACGGACTGACCTCCGGCTTCGTACCGGACCAGGTGACCGACAAACTCGACTTCCTCTGCGTTCACATCTACCCGGAGGCGGGGAAACTCAATGACGCGGCGAAGACGCTGAAGGGCTTCGCCGTGGGCAAGCCGGTGGTTGTGGAGGAGACGTTCCCGCTGAAGTGTTCGCCGAAGGAAATGGACGTGTTCATCGAGAAGGCGGGCGCAGACGCGGCCGGGTGGATCAGCTTCTACTGGGGCACGCCGCCGGACAAGTTGCGCGGGTCGAAGGAGATCAAGGACGCGATCCTGCTCGACTGGCTAGAACGCTTCGAGAAGCGAGCGCCGGGCCGCAAGTAGGCGCCGTCTGCTCCATTATTTGGCCCCTCTGGGTCCGACGCTAAACCTTGCACTTCCCAAACACATTCACCCCTATTCGTGGTTCCAGCGACTTTACGCGGGGCGTGATGACTACGATAAGATCTGTTCCCACCTTACCCCGGAGAGTGACATGCTGTCCCGCAGGTTCATTTGCCCCGCGATCGTCTTCGCGATGACCGCCCTCTTCGCCCTCGCCGGCGGACAGGCACAGGAGAAGAAAGACGAGAAGAAGGACGAAAAGAAGAAGGACGAAAAGAAACAGCCGGTTCCGGCGATCAAGCCGACCGCCGAGAACGTTCCCTACGGGAAGCTCGAACGCCAGGTACTCGACTTCTGGCAAGCCAAGTCCGACAAGCCGACGCCGGTCGTCTTCTGCATTCACGGCGGCGGCTGGAATGGCGGCGACAAGAGCAGCTATTACGGCGGCGTGAAGAACTACCTCGACAACGGCATCTCGGTGGTCTCCATCAACTACCGGTTGATGGCCCAGGCGAACGCCCAGAAGGTCACGCCGCCGGTGAAGGCACCGCTCGAAGACGCGGCCCGCGCGATTCAGTTCGTGCGGTCAAAGGCCGCGGACTGGAACATCGACAAGAAGCGGATCGGGGCGACCGGTGGTTCGGCCGGCGGCTGCTCCTCCCTATGGCTCGCGTTCCACGACGACATGGCCGACCCCAAGAGCGCCGATCCCATCGCACGCGAATCGACCCGACTCTACTGCGCGGCCGTGAACGGGGCGCAGGTCTCGCTCGACCCGAAGGAAGTTCGCGAGTGGCTCCCGAACTACACCTACGGTGCGCACGCGTTCGGCTTGAAGAACCTCGATGAAGTGGAGAAGAACCGGGAGAAGATCGCGGACTGGATCAAGGAGTATTCACCGATCCGCCACGTGACGAAGGACGACCCGCCCATCGGGCTTTACTACGGCGGCGTCAAGGGCGCGAAGGTCGGTGAGGAACACCCGGACCCGACGCACTCCCCGATCCTGGGTCTGAAGTTGGCCGAGAAGCTCAAGGCGGCCGGGATCGATGTGGTCTTCCACTCCAACACGGAGCCGAACAAGGAACTCCCTACCGCGGCCGCGTACCTGATCGAGCGGCTGAAGAAGTAACCCGGGGCAACCGGACCCGCGTTTGGGTCCGGTTGCGCCGTCCTTCGAACCGATAAAACCGCTCCGGTTCTCCCAATCGCGCTTGTCGGACGCCCGTGATCCGTGCAGGCTGACTCCCAGGTCACAACCGGGAGTCTGTCATGTATCGTCGCGCGTTTCTCCTCCTCTTCCTTGTCGTTGCTCCCGCTACCGCACAGCCGCAACAGCCGGACCCCGCGAAGCTCACGCTCGACCGCGTGTTTGCGTCCGACGACTTCCGCGGCGATCGCGTTCCGCCACTGAAGTGGCTCGACGGCGGCGCGTACACCACGCTCCAGCCGTCGAAGAAACACAACGGCGCGAGCGACATCGTTCGGGTGGACGCGACCGGGAAGAGCGAGGTACTCGTTGCCGCGGAGAAACTCGTCCCGCCGAACACGAAAGAACCGCTCGCAATTCACGGCTACGAGCTCTCGAAGGATCTCGACCTCGTGCTAATCTTCACGAACTCCATGAAGGTGTGGCGTGCGAACACGCGCGGCGACTACTGGACGTTCCACCGCGCGAAGGGCAAACTCGCAAAGGTCGGCGCGAACACCAAACCGGCCGCGTTGATGTTCGCCAAACTATCGCCCGACGCCAAACGCGTCGGGTACGTTCGCGGGAATGACCTGTTCGTCGAACCGGCCGACGGCGGCGAACCGACGAGACTTACCGCCGACGGAACGGACGAGGTGATCAACGGCACCTTCGACTGGGTCTACGAAGAAGAGTTCTTCTGCCGCGACGGGTGGCGCTGGAGTCCCGACGGCAAGAGCATCGCGTACTGGCAACTCGATACGCGCGGTGTGAAGACGTTCACACTCATCGACAACACCAGCGCGAACTACCCAACCCTGAAGACGTTCGCGTACCCGAAGACCGGGGAACGGAACTCGGCGTGC
Organism: Planctomycetia bacterium; assembly: GCA_005772955.1. GTDB lineage: Bacteria > Planctomycetota > Planctomycetia > Gemmatales > Gemmataceae > Gemmata. The sequence continues at coordinate 25,282 of SXID01000150.1, read as the reverse complement.
CGCGTCGGGGTCGTGGCTTCAACGGGCAGCGCGACGAAGTGGATCGACGTTTCCGGCGACACACGCACCGACTACTACATCCCGCGCATGGAGTGGGCCGGCAACGCGAAGGAGTTGGTGATACAGCGCGTCAACCGGCTCCAGAACGCGGTCGACGTGATGCTTGCGGACGCCGCGACCGGCAAGGTGCGAACGGTACTCACAGAGCGCGACGGGACATGGGTCGATGTCCACGACGACGCGTGTGAGTGGGTCGCGAGGGGGAGCGCGTTCACCTGGATCAGCGAGCGGGACGGGTGGCGGCACCTGTACCTCATGTCGCGCGACGGCGCCACCGTGACGCGAGTCACTCGCGGCGAGTTCGACGTGATTCGCGTGCTGCACATCGACGAGAAAGCCGGGCGAGTGTACTTCTTCGCGTCGCCGGACAACCCCACGCAACACTACCTGTACCGAGCACCGCTCAACGGAAGCGGCATACCGGAGCGCGTCACGCCCGCGGATCAACCGGGCTGGCACGAGTACAACGTGTCGCCCGACGGCGCGTTCGCGGTCCACACCTATTCCGCGTTCGGCAGGCCGCCAAGCGTCGAACTCGTCTCGCTCCCTGACCACAAGGTTCTGCGCGTCCTCGCAAGCAATGACAAACTCCGCGCGACCCTGGGGAAGCTTGCGCAAACGCCAGTGGAGTTCTTCCACGCCGACATCGGCGGCGGGGTGAAGCTCAACGGGTGGCTGATGAAACCGGCGAACTTCGACCCAGCAAAGAAGTACCCGCTGGTGGTTCATGTGTACGGCGAACCGGCGGGCCAGTCGGTCACCGACCGCTGGGGCGGAAGTCAGTACCTGTGGCACTTGATGTTAACGCAGCAGGGGTACGCGGTGGCATGCGTGGACAATCGCGGGACACCGTGTCCGCGCGGCCGGGACTGGCGCAAAGCCGCGTACCGTAAGGTCGGCACGCTCGCCTCCGCGGACCAATCCGCCGCAACGCGCGACCTGCTGAAACAGCGCCCGTACCTCGACGCGACACGGGTCGGTGTGTGGGGATGGAGTGGAGGTGGATCGATGACGCTGAACCTGTTGTTCCGCCACCCGGACCTGTATCACACTGGGATGGCCGTCGCACCGGTGCCCGACATGCGACTGTACGACACCATCTATCAAGAGCGGTACATGGGACTGCCGCAAGACAATCCCGAAGACTACAGGCACGGCTCACCCATCACTCACGCGGCCGGGTTGAAGGGGAACTTGTTGCTCGTTCACGGAACCGGCGACGACAACGTTCATTACCAAGGAACCGAGAAGCTCGCGGATAAACTGATCGAGTTGAACAAACCGTTTACGCTGATGCCGTACCCGAACCGGAGTCACTCGGTCAACGAGGGGAAGAACACGACGCGGCACCTATACGGACTGCTCACCCGCTACCTCACCGACAACCTGCCGGTCGGCCCGAAGCCGTGATCGTGCGCAGAATGGTGTCGCAGTTCATCGTAGTCCTCACGCTCCGCGTGAGGTGCAGTGCCAGAGGTAATACCCCAAGGTGGTTGGGTCTTCATCGTAGTCCTCACGCTCCGCGTGAGGTGGCGATGCCAGAGGGGATACGCCAAGGTGGTTGGCTCCTCACGCGGAGCGTGAGGACTACGATGAGGAACCGGTGCTTGGGATCACACACCAGCGCTGTTTGGTTCCTCACGCGGAGCGTGAGGACTACGATCCGAGGTGATACATCTTTACCAACCGCATCTCGTTCCGAAATCGGAGCAGCGAACGGCCATCCGCGCGACGGTAGAATGTCCGCGTGATCTCCCCGCCTCATCGGAGTGGACGACGCATGCCCCGCACTGCCCTCCTCGTGACGTTGTGTTGCGCCGCTGCTGTCTGGAGTGCAGAGCCGGCTCCTGCCCCGTCGCCTGGTGGGCGCGACGCGCCTTCGCGAGAAGTCGTCCTCTTCACCGCCGGGACGGAAGGCTACGCGTCGTTCCGTATCCCGGCCGTCATCGTCGGCAAAGAGGGCACACTGCTGGCTTTCGCCGAAGGGCGCAAGAAGGGCACGTCCGACACCGGCGACATCGACATGGTGCTTCGCCGCAGCACTGACGGCGGGCGCACCTGGGGACCACTTCAGGTGATCGTGGACGACGGGACCGACACGGTTGGCAACCCGTGCCCGGTCCTCGACCGCACCACCGGGCGCATCTGGCTGCCGCTCACGCGCAACGCCGGCGGCAACTCGGTCGCGAAGAACAAAGCGGCCTCCGGCCCCGGTTCGCGTGAGGTACTGATGTGCTTCAGCGACGACGACGGCGAGACGTGGTCGAAGCCCGAGAACATCAGCGCCGTGGTCAAGCCGGAGAACTGGACGTGGTACGCCACCGGCCCCGGTGTCGGCATCCAGTTGAAGGACGGGCGGCTGGTCATCCCGTGCGACCATCGCGTGAAGGGTGGGGACGACTCGTACTCGCACGTCATCTACAGCGACGACCACGGCAAGACGTGGAAGGTCGGCGGGCGCGCAACTGCGAAGACCAACGAGTGCGCCGTGATCGAACGCGACGACGGTTCGCTGCTGTTGAACATGCGCAGCAACCATGGCAAGAACCGACGCGCGCTGGCCATCAGTACCGACCGCGGGGCCACATGGTCGGAGATCGCGTTCGACGACGCGCTAATCGAACCGACCTGTCAAGCGAGCCTGATCCGCGTGGAAGGCCTGAGAGGCAAAGGCGTACTCGTGTTCGCCAACCCCGCGAGCACGAAACGCGAACGCATGACGGTTCGCCTGAGTACCGACCAGGGAAAGACGTGGCCCGGGGCGCGCGTGATGTACGCGAAGTCGGCCGCCTACTCATCTCTCGTGGTTCTACCGAACGAACAACTCGGGTGCCTGTACGAGCGGGACGGGTACAAGGAAATCGTGTTCGCCCGGTTCGGGCTGGCGTGGCTCGCGGCCGGGCGCGATGCGGCCGGGCCGTGACGGAAAACGCTCGCGATTGGTCGGACCACACCTCATACTGTGCCGGTCTTCCCCGAGGAACAACCATGTCAGAACAAACCCGTCGCGCGTTTCTGCAAACATCGGGCGCCGTAACCGCGAGCGTCGCGCTCGCCTCGTCGGGGTTGGTCGGGAAGGAACCGGCCAACAACCGCGTCCGGGTCGGCATCATGGGCGCCGGCGGTCGCGCGCTCTCGCTGATCAACACGTTCGCGGCGAACCCGAACGTCGAAGTCGTCGCGATTGCGGATCTCGACCCAGGCCGGTTGGCGAAGGGGCTTGAGGTCGCTGAGAAGTTCCAGGGCAAAAAGCCGGGCAGCGAGAGCGACTTCCGCAAGCTCATCGACGACAAGACCATCAACGCCATCGTTATCGGCACGCCGGACCACTGGCACGCGATCCCGACCATCCTCGCGTGTCAGGCCGGTAAGGACGTGTACGTCGAGAAGCCGGACGGCCACAACATCGTCGAGGGAATGCGGATGGTGGCCGCGCTGCGGAAGCACAAGCGCGTCGTTCAGATGGGTTCGCAGCACCGGTCCACCAAGCGGTTGCAATCAGCGGTCGAGTTCGTGAAGACCGGCAAACTCGGTCGCGTCGTGGTCGCGAAAGCCTGGGAAAGCTCGAAGCAAGGTGCCATCGGGTTCCCCAAGGACAGCGAGGCGCCGGCCGGGGTCGATTACGAGATGTGGATGGGTCCGGCACCGAAGCGGCCATTCAACGTGAACCGGTTCCACGGGCGGTGGCGCTGGCTCTACGACTACGGCACCGGCGACCTCGGCAACGACGGCGTCCACCGGCTCGACATGGCCGTAGCGCTGATGGATGCCGCTGCGGAGGCGAACAAGATGCCGCCGCTCGGCCTCCCGCGAACCATCTTCGCCAACGGCGGCAAGTGGTACTTCGACGACGCGCAAGAGTTCCCGGACACTCTGCAAGCGAACTACGAATACGGCAAAGGCAAGGAGACGCGACTCCTCACCTACGAGATGCGGATCTGGGCACCTTACAACTACCTCGCTGAGTCGGAGGGCGCCGCGATCTTCGGCGATCAAGGTTACCTCGTCATGGGCAACACTCGCTGGACCGCCTACGGCAAGGCCGGCGAAGTGCTGGCGAAGGGCGAAGGCGACAGTCACGAGAAGGCGCACGTTCAGGACTTCATCGACTGCATCAAGTCGCGCAAGAAGCCTTACTGCGATCTGGAAACCGTCGGCCACCCCGCGTCGGTGCTGTGTCACGCTGGCAACATCGCGGCGCGCGTTGGGCGGAAGCTCACGCTCGACCCCGAGACGGAAACCTTCCTCGACGACAAGGAAGCGAACGCTCTCCGGACCCGCCCAGAGTACCGCAAGCCGTGGGTGCTTCCCGAAGTGTAAGTCGAATCGTAGTCCTCACGCTCCGCGTGAGGTCCGCGCTGGAGCAAGCGATAACGTTCTGTGCAAATCGCACCTGAACCGCGAAGGCGACATCACGCGGAGCGTGATGACTACGATGAAGAACCGCGTCTCTCCATTCAGAGGACTCTAAAGTGGCGAAGAAATATCGGGTTGGGATCATCGGGCACACCGGGCGCGGCGACTACGGTCACGCGGTCGATGCGGCGTGCCGCAAGGTGGAGGCCGTCGAGATCGTGGCCGTCGCCGATGCGAACGAAACCGGTCGCGCCGCGGCGCAAAAGCGCAACGGTGCCAAGACCGCGTACGCCGACTACCGCGACATGCTCGCGAAAGAGAAGCTGGAGATTGTCGCCATCTGCCCTCGCTGGATCGATCAACACCACGACATGCTGATCGCCGCGGCCGAGGCCGGCTGCCACATCTACATGGAGAAGCCGTTCTGCCGGACGCTGAAGGAGTGCGACGCGGTCGTCAAAGCGCTCGACATGCGGCACCTGAAACTCGGCATCGCGCACATCAGCCAGTACTCCCCAGTTCTCGCCACCGTGCTGAAGGTCATCGCCGACGGAACCATCGGCGACCTGCTGGAGATTCGCGGGCGTGGCAAGGAGGACGCCCGCGGCGGCGGCGAAGACCTCTGGGTGTTGGGTTCGCACGTCTTCGGGATGATGCGCAGCATCGCGGGCGGTAGCGCAACCTCCTGCTACGCCACGGTGACGCACGAGGGCAAGCCCGTGGCGAAGGCGCACCTCCGTGAAGGGCCGGAAGGGATCGGGCTTCTGGCCGGCGACCACGTGCAAGCGAGCTACTCGTTCGCGAAGGGCGTGACCGGGTACTTCGCGAGCCGCAAGGGAATGGCCGGCAAGCCGACGCGGTTCGCCGTGCAGGTCTTCGGTTCGAAAGGCGTCATCGAACTGGAAAGCGGCTATCTGGTGAAGGCCGACCTGTTGCGCGACAGCAGTTGGTCGCCAGGGCGCACCGGCAGCAAGTGGGAGAAGATCACCTCGGACGGCATCGGCAAGCCGGAGTCACGCACCGACGGCTCCTACGAGGGCGGTCACGTCGCCGCCATCACTGACCTGATCGAGGCGATTGAGAAGGGCCGCGAGACCAAGTGTTCCGCCACTGACTGCACCGCCATCATCGAGATGATCGCGGCCGTCTTCGAGTCGCATCGCGTGTCCAAGCCAGTCGAACTGCCGCTGAAGTCCCGCGTCAACCCACTGAGCCTGCTAACCTGAAAGGCACACCATGAGCGGCAAGGTTCTGAAGGACAAGTTGATCAAAGGCGACCGCGTTTTCGGCACGTTCTTCCAGCACGCGGTCACTCCTGCACTCGTGGATTTCCTCCCAAGCGGCGCGCTCGACTTCGTCATCGTCACCGCGGAACACAACGCGCTGGACATCGCGGACTTTCTACCGATGAAGTACGCGCTCAACGCGAAGGGCATCGCATGCCTCGCGCGCACCCACAGCCGCGACCCGGACGACGTCTCAAAGGTGTGCGACTCGTTCGACGGTGTCGTCGTGCCCTACGTCGAGGAAGTTGCGCACGCGAAGGCGCTGGCCGCTGCCGCGGTGTTCCGGCCGCTAAAGGGGAAGGCACTCCAGCGAGTGCTGGACAAAAACGAGTGGCCTAGCGATGCGACGAAGGAGTACGTCACGAACGTGCGGTGCCGCGACACGGTGTTCATCCCGATGATCGAGTCGCTGGCGGGGATCGAGAACCTCGATGCGATCTGCTCAATTCCCGGCGTTCACGCGGTCTTCGTCGGGCCGAACGACCTGACCACGACGATGGGCATCCCCAACGAGTACGACCACAAAGACCTGATCGCGATTCTGAAGAAGATCATCGACACCGCGGACAAGCACCACGTCGCGGCCGGGTGTTGGTTCGGCAAGTCCGAGCAGGCACTGCGCACGATCCGGCAGGGGGCGCGACTGGTCGTCTACTCCAACGAAAGTTCCATGATGAAGGACGCGATGACGCTGGCCTTCGACGGATTGAGGAAAGGGTAGCGGTCTCATGCTGGCCGCACTATCGCGTTCCCCGATTGCCGTCGTTCGGGGCGGATCGGATGACCGCAGTCCCACACCGAGGAATTCCCATGATGACCGCGTACCGGCCCGTTCCAGCTCTCGCGCTCGCCGCCTTCGCCCTGCTCGCCGCACCGAGTCTCGCACCCGCGGCCGACCCGATCGTATTCATCACAACCTTTGCACCCGGTGACAAGGGCGGCATCCAAGCCTACGAGTTCGACACCAAGGCTGGCAAACTCAAGGCGCTCACGCGCACGGCCGGTGCGGAGAACCCGTTCTTCCTCGCGCTGTCCCCGAACAAGAAGTTCCTGTACTCGATCCACGCCAAGCAGTTCGGCGGGAAGGAGAACGAGCAGGTCGCCGCGTACGAGGTGGTCGGTCGGACCGGCGAACTGAAATTGCTCAACCGCCAATCGGCGGAAGGCACCGCGGCGTGCTACCTGGACGTTGACAAGACGGGCAAAGCCGTGTTCGCGGCGAACTACACATCGGGGAGCGTGGCCTCGCTCCCGGTCAAGGCCGATGGCTCACTCGGCGAGAAGGCGTCGTTCTTCCAACACAAAGGGTCGAGCGTAGACCCGAAGCGGCAGAAGGAGCCGCACGCCCACTGCATCGTCGTCAGCCCGGACAACAAGTACGTTTACGCCGCCGACCTGGGGCTTGATCAGATCCTCTGCTACAAACTCGACCCGGCCACGGCGAAGCTGACGCCGAACAAGACGCCGTTCGCCAAGTCGCCCGCGGGAGCCGGGCCGCGACACCTCACCTTCCACCCGAACGGGAAACGCGTCTACGTCATCAACGAACTGTTGAACTCGGTCACCGTGTTCGACTACGACGCGGAATCGGGCACCCTCACCGAGAAGCAGACACTCTCGACGCTCCCGAACGACTTCAAAGGCACCAGTTACTGCGCCGATCTGAAGATCACGCCGGATGGAAAGTTCCTGTACGGGACCAACCGCGGACACGACAGCATCGCGGCCTACAGCATCGGTGAGGACGGGATGTTGACGCTCGTGGTCATCGCGCCAAGCCTCGGAAAGGGCCCGCAGAACCTGGCGATCACCGCGGACGGCGCGTGGCTGCTGTGCTCAAACATGCCGGGGAACAACGTCGCGGTGTTCGGGATCGACGCTAAAACGGGACGCCTGAAATCGGCCGGCGACCCGGTCAAGCACCCCAGCCCGTCGTGTATCATGCTCCTGCCGTGACGTCAGCGACTCCTCCAAAGTCACCCACGCCTCCGGTTCAAGACCTCTCCTCTGTCAAGGGCGGACATCATGCGACTCGTCTCTACTCTCCTTGTCGTTCTCGCCGTCGCCGCCGACGTGCGGGCGCAAGAGGTCAAACGCGACATCCCCTACGTCGAGAAGGGACATGAACGGCAGGTGCTCGACGTCCACTACCCAAAGGATGCAAAGAACCTACCGGTGGTCTTCTGGATTCACGGCGGCGGCTGGCAGGCGGGTGACAAGAAGGATGTCCAGCTCAAGCCTAAGGTGTTCACGGAGAAAGGCTTCATCTTCGTTGCCACCAACTACCGGCTGCTGCCCGCAGTGGACATGGCGACCATTGTGCAGGATGTCGCGAAGGCCGTTCGCTGGACTCACGACCACGTCGCGGAGTTCGGTGGCGACCCGAAGCGAATGTTCGTCATGGGCCACTCCGCCGGGGCGCAACTCGCCGCGCTAATCTGCACCGACGATCGCTACTTGAAGGCCGAGAAACTATCGCTGGACATCGTGAAGGGTTGCGTGCCGGTCGATGGGGACACCTACGACGTGCCTGCCATGATCGCGACCGCAGAAGCCCGGTGGAAGGCGCACAACCTGCCACGCGCGAAGTTCGGCCACCGGGAGAAATTCGGCAACGACCCGGAGAAGCACAAGGACTTCTCCGCAGTCACACACGTGGCGCAGGGCAAGGGCATCCCGCCGTTCCTGCTCCTGTACGTCTCGGGACACCCCGACGTCAGCGCGCAGGCCCAGCGATTGGGCAACGTCATGAAGGAGGCCGGTGTTCCCGCCACGCTGTTCGGAGCAAGGGAGACAACGCACACCAAGATCAACGCGGATCTCGGTCTGTCCGACGACCTGGCCACAAAGGCGCTATTCGACTTCCTGGGCAACGCACTCAAGAAGTGATCGGTTTCAAGACTGTCTCTCAGCCCTCGAACTCCCACACGTGAACCAGTCCGGCGATGTCCGTCGCGGCGAGGAACCGCTCGTCCGGGGAAAGCGCGACGGCACTGAACCAGTCCTTGAACTGACCTCCACGCGGTGAGCCGAGGACGGCGACTTCCTTGCCGTCCTCCACGCGCGAGATTCGCACGGTGGTGTCGCGCCCGGCCGTGACCAGGTGCTTGCCGTCAGACGAGAACAGCAGGTCCGTTATTCCCTCTTTGTGGGCGGACATGTCGCGCACGAGTTTGCCCGTGGCCGCGTCGAGAATGTGGACGATCCCGGTATCGGTTTCACCACCCTGCCCCGCGGCGACCAACTTCCCGTCGGGAGAGTACGCGGTCGCGATCAGCCCGGCGGCGACGAACTTCCGCCACAACTGTGATCCGCCATACGTGCGGTCGGCGGTGTTGAGCTTCGGGAACTGCACCTTCATCAGGTCGAGCGTTTCCTTCCCGGTCGCCGCATCCCAGAGTTTGAGTCCAGGCGCGGGAACGTCGAAGTCGTCGCGCTTGTAGCGATTCTCCGAGACCAACGCGGTCTTGCCGTCGGGCGACAACGAAGCGGCCACGATCCAGTTCCACGAGTGCCCCGTCCACTTCGCCACCTGCTTCTGAGAATCCACGGCCCACACGATGACGTTTGAAGCCGCGTCGCCGCTAATTAGTCGCGTGCCGTCGCGACTGATGCCGAGCGCGTACACCCACTCCTTGTGACCCTCAAGAACCTTGCACGCGGTCTGCGTTTCGACCGTCACTCCGGGATCGTTGGATGGCTCCTTCTTGCCGATCCGACGCGCCGCGCGTTTCCGGGCGTCCTCGTCCAGTACAACTTCGGCTTTGCCAGCCGCCAGCGCGCCGGTCGGCCACAACCGAAGCGTGCGGTCGTAACTGGCCGATGCGATGTGCTTGCCATCGGGAGTCGCCACCAAACGGCTGATCTCGTTCGTGTGCCCGTCGAGCCGGCGAACCGGCCAGACGTTCGGGGCCTGCCGTTCGGCCTTCGGCTCGACCTTGAACTCGGGCGGCTTTTCTGGAAGGTTCCAGACGAAGATCTGACCGAGTTGGTTTCCGGCCGCGAGCCGGCCCGCCCCGAGGAACGCGACCGCTGTCGGCCACGAACCCTCGAGAACGAGTTGGTAACGCAGTTTCGACTTGCTGGGGTTGAACACGGATCGCTCCCGGAAAACGGATCAGCCGAGCAACGCCTTCACCACCTTGGACCCGAACGGGGCAAGCGGAACCGGCCGCAGCCCGGCGTAGTTCTCGGTTGTCGGGTCAATCGAAAGAGCCTTGTAGATCGTGGCGAAGAAGTCGCCCTCAGGAACCGGGTTCTCCTTCACATCGATCCCGTTCTCGTCGCTCATCCCGTAAGCCTGCCCGCCCTTGATTCCGCATCCGGCGAGGGCGGTGGACCAACAGCGAACGTAGTGGTCACGTCCCGCCCGGTTGTTGATGTATGGCGTGCGTCCAATCTCACCGGCCCACACCACGAGCGTCTTTTCGAGAAGCCCCCGATCTTTCAAGTCGGTCAGAAGCCCAGCCCAGGCTTGCTCCATCGGCGGGAGGAGTCCGCGGTGACCCGTTGCGTTGTCGGAGTGCGTGTCGTAACTGCTCTGCCCGACCTCGATGAACGCCACCCCGGACTCGACCAGTTTGCGCGCCAGCAGGCATCGGCGACCGAACTCGCTGTCGCCATACAACTCCTTGTACTTGTCCCACTCAGCGTCGATCTTGAATGCGGTGCGGCCCTTCTGAAGCCGGCGAGCGGCCTCGTACCCTTCGATGTGCATCTTCGCCACTTCGCTCTTCGTCTCGGTCGCGAATTGATTATCCACGAACGCGCGCAGATCGTGGCGTTTCGCCTCTTTCGTCGCGTCCATATTCGACACCGCGAACGTCGGTAGGTTACCGTCACTGCCGATGCCAAACGGGAGGTACTTCGGCCCGAGGAACCCGGACCCAGAACTGCCGACGGTGGACACTTTCACGAAGTCCGGCAGGTCCGCGCCGACCGTTCCTTGGTACTTGGCGACGATAGCGCCAATCTCCGGGAACCGTACGTTAGCCGAGGCGCGGTAACCGGTGTGCATCAGATGGATGCCGCCGGGGTGGTCGACCTCGGACGTCCGCATCGACCGGATGACGGCGACCTTGTCCATCTGCTTCGCCATGTACGGCATCAGTTCGCAGACCTTGACGCCGGTCACATTCGTGTCGATGGGGCGGAACGGCCCCCCGGTCGGCCGACCGGGCTTCATGTCGAACGTCTCGAGCTGACTCGCGCCGCCGTTCATGAAGAGGTAGATGCAGTGTTTCTTCTGCTTGCGGACCTCGGCCGCAAGCGCGGCCGAACCGGTCAGCCCACCCCAGTTCATCACCATTCCGCCGCCCGCCGTCGCAAGCATCCCTTTCATCAGGGCGCGGCGGGACAGGTGCGATTGTGCGTGCGACATTGAGAGACCTCAGGACAGTGGACAGAAATCAGAGGGCAGAGAGCAGAGGACAACAGACCATCTGAGAGTCGTTTAGCGTTCGCCCTAGCGGGGCGAATGTTGCTTATTCAACGCACTTCGTCCCTGCGGGGCGAACGCTAAACCTGAACTCTGCTTGGTCAATGATGCCCTTTGCTCTCTGCTGTTTTCAGTGGTTGAATCGGAACTCGGCACACGTGAGCAGAACCCACACGGCATCGGCCACAGGCCCGTTGTCGTTCAGGTACGCGGTAAACTTCTTCGCCTCTTCAGAAGTCGGGCGACGATTCAATGTCGCGAGGAACAACCGCTCGACGCGATCAGCCACTGGTTTCTTTGCGTCGCCAACGAATTCGGCCAGTCCGCCCTTCACGCCGATCATCTGCCCAAGCGGGCCGTTGTTCAGGTACAGGTGTTCGCGGAGACCGCCTTGGAAGTCCCCGGTGCCGGTGGTCGGGCTGCCGAAGAACTGGAGCAGGTAGCCGCTGCCCAGCGGACGGAATCGGTCGGCATCCGGCTTCTTCGCGGTCTCGGCTGCCAGATACCCGGTCGCAACTTGCCACGACTCGACCAGTTCCTCGGCCGAAAGCGGACGGCTTCGTGCGTGCTGGAACCACGCTGGCGTCGGCTCACCGCTCCCGGCGCTCGAGAGTTGGTACGTCTTGCTGCTCACCAGTTCGCGGATCAACCACTTCAGATCGAACTTACGGGCGACGAATTCCTTCGTCAGCGTGTCGAGCAGCGCGGGGTGGCTCGCGGCGTTCGAGTCGCTCAGGTTGTCCACCGGGTGAACAAGTCCGCGACCCATGTACTGCGCCCACACGCGATTCACAACCGCCCGGGCGAAGTACGGATTGTCCGGCTTAGTGATCCAGTCGGCAAGCGCGTCCTTACGCGAGAACTTCGGCTTCGTCGGGATCTTGTTGGCCGCAAATCGCTCTTCCTTGAAGTCTTTCGGCAACGCGGGTTCGGCAAGCTCCTTCCCAAGAAGGAACTTCGGCTTCACCGCTTCGCCCTTGTCTCCCGGTTTCGCCTCCTTCGCAGAGCCGGTGAAGCGCACGTCGCCGCTATTTCGTTCCCCAATCGCGTAGACCGCCGTGTTCCCCTTCTGGGCTACGGTAACGACATCGAGCCGGGCGAGGAACGCGGCCATCCCGTAGAACTCGCGCTGCTTCCACGCCTCGAACGGGTGATCGTGACAGCGGGCGCACTGGAGTTGAACGCCAAGGAACGTCTGCGTGATGGCCTCGATCGCGTCCTCGGGAGCGTTTCGGTACTGGACGAAGTACATCGCGCCGTTGTCCGCGCTGGTCCCCTCGGCCTTCAGCAGTTCGCGCACCCACTCGTTGTAGGGGACGTTTTTCTCGAACCGCGACTGGAGCCAGGTCTGGAACCCTTCGCGTCGATCGGTGTTGAACCCCGGCGGATTGCGGCCGAACAGGAGCATGTCCCAGATATCGCCCTGGTGTCGCGCGAACCGGGGGTCGGCGAGCAACCGGTCAATCAACTTCTCCCGCTTGTCCACGTCTTTGCTGTCGAGGAAGACGACCGCGTCCTCGTTGTTCGGGACCACGCCGACGAGGTCGAGCGAGACGCGGCGGAGGAATTCGGCGTCGGAGGCCGGCTTCGCGGGAGTGATTTTCTCGCGCGCCCACGCGGCCTTGATCTCAACGTCCACGGTCTCGCGAATCTGGGCATCCGCGCCCCGGCTAGCGGCGCACGGCAGGAACGCAAAACCGAGGAGAACCGCCCAGGTTCTGGCCAGCCAACCGGCTCTTAACCGTGACATAATGCGAACTCCTTGGGAACCGCTCGGCCTTGGAGTGAATCGATTACGGGTAGGTCGAGTCTGCCGCAGTGTCGTGAGAGTCGGTTTGGTGGGATGTCCGAAGCGGACCGCGACCCTCTCAACACAACGTATAGCCTACCCGATCGGATGGTCTTGGTGAACCTTCTTTCTCACCCACGGAACCGCGGCTAGAATAATTATTCCCGCGGCGCCGGCGCCGCGCAGCTCGCGGGGACCGACTCCACGAGTGACGCTCACCGCCGAGGATACATCGGAAATGAAGTACATCGACCCGCATATTCACATGATCTCGCGGACCACGGACGACTACCAGCGGATGGCGTACGCCCAGTGCGCTGCGATCTCCGAACCGGCGTTCTGGGCCGGGTTCGATCGCGGTAGCGCGCAAGGCTTTCACGACTACTTCCGGCACCTCACCGAGTTCGAGCCGAAACGCGCCGCGCAGTTCGGCATCAAGCACTACTCCTGGCTCTGCATCAACGCGAAGGAAGCGGAGAACGTGTCGCTCTCTCGCGAAGTCATTTCCATGATCCCGGAGTTCCTCTCGCGGCCCGGCGTGCTCGGCATCGGCGAGATCGGCCTCAACAAGAACACCGCGAACGAGGCGACCATCTTTCAAGAACACCTTGACCTCGCGGCCAAGACCGACGAACTGATTCTGATTCACACGCCGCACCTGGAGGACAAGTACAAGGGCACGCGGATGATCGTGGACATGCTCAAAGGCGATTCGCGGATTACGCCGCATCGCGTGTGCATCGACCACGTCGAAGAACACACAGTGAAGCTCGCGCTCGATAACGGTTTCTGGTGCGGGATGACGCTGTACCCGGTCACCAAGTGTACACCGGCGCGTGCGTGCGACATCATCGAGATGGTGGGCACGGACCGGATCATGGCGAACTCGGCGGGGGACTGGGGCAAGTCAGACCCGCTCGCGGTGCCGGAGTTGATTCAGGAGATGAAACGCCGCGGGCACAAGGAAACTGACATCACGAAGGTGGTGTACGAGAACCCGCTGAGTTTCTGGCGACAAGCGAACAACTGGAAAGAGTGGCCGCCTGAGCCGAGCGCGAACGGCGTCGCGCCGCAGAAGGTGAGAACGGGGTACTAGGGCGGTCCGCTCGCTCCGTGCCGACGGGACTCGCGTCGCTACCGCAAGCGGGGACAGCACGGCGGAGATCTGGAATGCGACCCCAGTGGATCGTGAGTGTTGTCGCCGGAGTTGGCACAGCCGCCGCGACCGATCAACCACTGACGCATGCGATACGCTCGTCTTCACTGAGGTAGAGAACACGACATGGCCGGTCGCAAACTGGAACTCGCCGAGACCATCCGCACCGCGCTCGCGAAGCCCGAAGCCGCAGACCTGGCCGCATCACTCGAACCGTGGGACGATCAGGAACTCACGCTTGAAGACGCACAAGGGCTGGTCGCGGTACTCGCAGAGATCATCGACGTGCAACCGCTCATCGATACGGTCATCTACGGCGAAACCGCCACGCCGCTCCAGACCCTCGCCATACTCTTCCAGAATGAGTCGTCGGATGATGCAACTCGACTCCTCCGCGATCGCGGGATGACCGAACTCGTGCGCCTCTTCGATGCCGCCATCGCGGTGCCAAAGTGCCCGGCGGAAGCGATCATGTGCGTGTGCAAGATGTTCGCGGTGTACGTGTCGAATCCGGGTCTGGAGCGTGTCGTAACCGCCGTTCGCCGGTTCCCCGACGAGTACATGTGGGAGATCGTCTTCGGCGTCTACGCCGACGAAGGGCACCCGCTCACAACCGCTCTCATCGACAAACTTCGCGACCCGCTACCGACCGAGTTCGCCGCGGTCGCATACCTCGATCTGGTGAACGACGCAGCCCGCGAGAAGCGGATTGACGCGCACCCCTTCGACACCGAAGAGGGACACAATCGACTCGAAGCGTGGCTTGTGGACTCCGCTCTGGGCGATTTCAGTTATGCGCACAGCGCGGCCGCGGCACTACCCTTCATCGAATCGAAGGCGCGGAACTCGCTCGCGGCGCTCGCGATGGATCACCCGGACACCGGCGTGCAGATAGAAGCTGCGTGGGCGAGCGCGTATCGCGGGAGCACTGCGGGTGTCACGTACCTGGCGCGTGTGTGCGAAGACCCACACCACAGCATCCGCGCGCAGCGGTATCTCGAAGAACTCGGGCACGCGGACCGCGTGCCACCTTCCGCGCTCGAACCTGACTTCCAAGCACTCGCGCAGATGTGCCAGTGGCTCAGCCACCCGAACGAGTTCGGCGGACCACCTACCGATGTCACGCTCTACGACACTCGCGAACTAGACTGGCCACCAACCAACGACCGTCGCCGCGTGTGGCTATTCAAGTGGACCTACACCGGGCGTAACGAAGACGGCACCGACGAGGAGGGTCTGGGAATGGTCGGCTCAATCACCTTTGCGCTGTTCGGCGAAACGACCGCCGACACGAGCGCGGAAGATGCGTACGCGATCCACTGCTGTTGGGAACTGGACGTGAACGACGACCCGCGAGCGCCGACGAAGCGTAGCGCGCAAGCCGGCCGCAAACTACTTGGCATTTGAGATGCTCCTGACTTTGCAGGAACCGCAAAACCTCGAGCGGTGGAGAAAGAAAAGGAGCCTCGCGCATGACGCTCGACGAGTTCTGGGAACACATCGCGAAGAGCAATCGCGAAGAACCGGACGCCCACGCGGAGCGCATCGAGGAGCGGCTCGTGAAGCTCAAACCGGACGAAGTCCTCGACTTCATCCACTGGTGGGAAACGATGTCGCGTGAGGCCTACGGCTGGAACCTGTGGGGTGCCGCGTACCTAATCAACGGCGGCTGTTCCGACGACGGTTTCCACTACTTCTGCAACTGGCTCATTCTGAAGGGTCGCGACGTGTTTCAAGCGGCACTGACCAACCCGGACACGTTCGCCGACGTGGTGGAACCCGACGACGGCGAATTGGAGTGGGATGGCCCGCCCGGCCGTGATGCGTGGTTCGCCGTCACCAAGACGAAGGACAACGAAGCCGGGAACGCGGCGGTCGAGGCTGCCGAGCTTGCCCGCTTCGGCGAACACCCGATGGTGCCCGACTTGGGCAACATGTGGGACCGCGATGACGATGAAAAGATGCGGAAACACGTCCCGCGTCTCTTGGCGCTTTACTACGGCGGGGACGGCGGCGAATAATATACTGCACGCGGCGGGGTGGGAGGCGTTTGGCCCACTCGCCCCGGCTTTGCGGGGAGAGAGTTGGGGTGAGGGGTCTTCTACATGACCCGACTCATGCAAGCACCACTCACCCTCTCCCCGTAAAGTCGGGGTGAGGAAAATAACCCAATCCCGGCCGCGAATCGTATGGCGCGAGACTCGCCCACTCCCATAACTGCGAGGGCGCGATGGACTGGAAACCGTTCTGGAAGATCGTCGAGGACGCATACCGCACGGACCCGATCGACCACTTTGAATCGCTCAAGGAGCGGCTCGGCGACCTGCAGTGGTTCGAGGTGGTCGAGTTTCAAGCGAAGTTCGACGAGGCCATCGCATCCGCGAACCTCCTCGATCTGTGGGGCGCTGCCACGCTCATCAACGGCGGCTGCTCCGACGACGGCTTCCGCGACTTCCGCGTGTGGCTCGTCGGTCGCGGGCGGCACGCCTATGAGCACGCGCTGAGGCACCCGGACTCGCTCGCGGACATCCTCGACGGCGACCCAGTGGATGGCTTCGGCCTCGATGCGGCTGCGCTACGTGTCTACGAGGAGAAGACAGGCATGAGCGATTTCTACGACCGGCTCGACCGCGCGGAGAAGGATTTGCCGCCGCCCCCACCCGAAGGACTCGACTGGGATTTCGAGGACGAAACCGAGCTGCACAAACGGTTCCCGACGTTGTGCCACCTCTACACCATTCCGGTTGATGAAGAGCGCGTCGAGATCGTTGAAGGGGACTGACGGATGAGCGGCACGTTCCAGGGTCGCTTCTCTGGAGCACGCCGCCGACAACCGCGAGTTCCGACCGACGTAACCACCGGAGTTATTCGCGTTCCTCGCGTCGGTCGCGCCAGACCGCGAGAGCGTATGGGTTGACGCGGCTACGCGACCATTCCGTTTCCGTACATCAGAGCTTCCCACGCCGCGGTTCCAGTCAGGAGGGCTGTCGTCACTGGCCCAGTTCCTCGGCTACCTCAGCACGTGGTCAGCAACGAAACAGTTCGTGAATGTGCACTACTCCGACTCGTTGGCAAGGTTCGCGACGGAGTTCGCGAGTACATGGGGCGACCCGGCGACCGTTCGCACGGTATCCTGGGCCATCGCGCCTCGTATTGGTTGTGTCTCAAGCTCCCACGCGGCGATATTGGAGTAAGCTAGAGTGAGCCGCGTCGCGCTCACCCACGTTGAACCAGGCCATGCCCGACATTCCAGAAACAACCGTAATTCGCCCGCCCGAACCGGGCGCGACGGTGGTGCGCGAAGCGCCGAGTACCACCGACGAGACACTCCTACGCCCGAATGCCGCTACAAAAACCGTCTCCACGCTCCCACGCACGACCTCGGCTGGGTCAGCGGGCTTCGCCGAAGAAACGCGCCAACTGCTCCGCAAGCGGTTGCTGGTCACGCACGGCGCGATCGGCATCGCAGCCGCGTTCTTCATTGTGGCGAATCTCGCCGGGGTACAGGTGCTGCAGCACAAGATGGGACCGGTCAATTGGGCGGTGCTTCTGCCACTGATTTCTTGCGTGCAGAGCATCGTCGGGTTAGCGTTCTTGCTACGCCGACCGGAAGCGTCGCTCGCGGCGTTCCGGTTCGTCGAGGTCTTGCAGTTCGCGCTGATCGGGCTGTTTGCCGGGACCGCGCGGTTTCTGGTTCTCGCCGCACCTCCCGTCGCCTCGACCGAAGAACACTACTCGGAAATCCTGTATCGGTTCGATGCGATCATCACGAACTATCCGAGCGTCCTTGCCATCATCCTTTACGGCGTGCTCATTCCGAACACGCGCCGGCGCAGTTTAATCGGAGCCGGTTTGCTGTGCCTCGTCCCGATTCTGGCGACTGTCGCCGCCGCGATCGTCAACCCATGCATTCGCGAAATACTCGAGTCGATTCTGCCGGTCACAGCCCTGCCGTTGTTCATGGCTGGTGTGGTCGCGGTGTTCAGCGCGTCGCGCTCGATCGCGATTCAGCGCCAGGCATTCGATGCGATTCGCGAGGCGAAGCAACTCGGCTCGTACGTACTTCGGAAGAAACTCGGCGAGGGCGGTATGGGCGAAGTGTGGCTCGCCGAACACCGGTTGTTGAAACGCCCGTGCGCGATGAAGTTCGTTCGCGCCGAACTCGCCTCGGAACCCGCAACCGCGGCGCGATTCGAGCGCGAGGTGCGCGCGGTGACGACGCTCACGCACTTTCACACGGTCCGCATCTACGACTACGGGCGCAGCGACGACGGCAGTTTCTACTACGTGATGGAATACCTCGAAGGCCCGACGCTCGACTCGCTGGTAAAGGACCGCGGCGCGCTAGCACCCGGCCGCGCAGTGTACCTCTTGCGCCAGCTTTGCGGCGCGCTTGCCGAAGCGCACGCACGCGGGATGGTTCACCGCGACCTGAAGCCATCGAACATTCTGGTCACGTCACTGGGCGGTCAGCGCGACGTGTCGAAACTCCTCGACTTCGGTCTGGTACAGGATCACAGTTCCGCTACCGATGTGAAGATTACGCGAGCCGGCACCGTTCTGGGAACCCCGTCGTACATGTGCCCGGAGCAGGCCGCGGGCGAATCGGTTGACCCACGCAGCGACCTGTACTCGCTGGGAGCAGTAGCGTTCTTCGTGCTGGCGGGACGGCCGCCGTTCGAGGGCACGAGCGTCGGGAAGCTGCTCGCGGCGCACCTGACACAGCCGGCCCCGGACCTTTCGACATTGCGGAACGACATCCCGGCCGACCTCGCGGCGGTGGTCGCGAAGTGCCTCGCGAAAGACCCGGCCGAACGCTTCCAGACCGCGCTGGCACTCGATGCCGCGCTCGACGCGTGTGCGTGCAGTAGAGACTGGAACGCGGCGATCGCGGCGCAGTGGTGGGACGCGACCGACTCACCCACGGAAGTTCCCGCGCCTTCGGCAACGGCCGAACAAGCCCAAACGGTGGTCCGGCCCTGACTCAAAGTAGCAGGCACACGGAGTGCGCCATGGTATCGCAACGGCACGCGGAGTGTGCCTACTACTATGAATCACATGACGCACTTCCTCGCTCTCGAAACAAGCTGTGACGAAACTGCAGCAGCGGTGTTCACGGACGAACTGCGCGTCCTCTCAAGCGTGGTCGCGTCGCAGACCGACCTGCACGCGCGGTTCGGTGGCGTGGTGCCCGAGATCGCGTCGCGCGCACACCTCCGCAATCTCCTTCCCGTTGTCGATGAAGCACTCCTACGCGCGAACATCTCGCTCAAAGACATCGGCTGCGTCGCGGTTCACAACACGCCGGGACTGGTCGGGGCACTACTCGTGGGCGTGAGCGCGGCAAAAGCGTTCGCGTTTGGTTTAGGCGTACCGCTGATCGCGGTGAACCACATCGCGAGCCACATTTACGCGAGCCGGCTCGCAGCCGGTCGCGACATCTTCCCTTGCCTGGGGTTGGTGGTGAGCGGTGGGCACACGGCCTTGTTCCGCTGTGACACCGCGTTGTCACTCGTACTACTCGGCGGTACACGCGACGACGCGGCCGGTGAAGCGTTCGACAAGGTGGCGGCAATCCTGGGTCTGGGCTTCCCCGGCGGGCCGGCGGTGGAACGCGAAGCAGCGCACGGCAACCCGAAGGCGTTCCGTTTCCCCCGCGCGTTCATCGACGACGGGCGGTTAGAGTTCAGCTTCAGTGGTTTGAAGACGGCGTTGTTGTACGCGTGCCACGGACAAGACGTGAAGAAAGCTACCCCACCCGAACCGGGTCAGAAGCGGGCCGACCTCGCCGCGAGCTTTCAGTCTGCAGTGGTCGATGTCTTAACCACGAAGTGCAAGCAGGCGCTGCGCAAGACGGGGCTAACGCGGCTCGCGGTCGGGGGCGGCGTGAGCGCGAACACGCCGCTCCGCGCGGCCCTCGAAGCGATGTGCGCAAAAGAGGGCGCGGAGCTATTCATCCCGCCGTTGGCGTTGTGTACCGATAACGCGGCGATGGCCGCGCTAGCCGTGGAGAAGTGGAAACTTGGCGTTTTCGCGCCGGAGGATTTAGACGCCGAACCGAACTGGCTGTGACAAAGAAGAGTGTTCACCGAGGAGGACGCAGAGAGAGAACAGGAGAGTGTTGTGGTCCAACTCTCAATGTCTACTCTGTGCGTTCTCCGCGGTGAACACTCTTCTGACTTCTTTACGCCTTCGGCTTCTCGGCCGGCGCTGGCGCGGCGACTGCCTTCGGGGCCTTCTTTTTGGCCTTCTTCTTGGCCTCGCGCACCACCTTCACTTTCGCCTTTCGTTCCTTCTCGGCAACCTCGAACTTCGCCATCTCGGCGTTCACTTTCTCGCGCTCGTCCTTCGGAAGGTACGCGCCCGGCCCGAGGCGTGCTTCGTACTTCTTGCGGCGCTTCTCGGTCGCCTTCCGCTTCACGGTTGCGGGATTACCCATCTCGACTCCTTATAGTTTGCGTGCCTAAACTGATTCGGTCTAAGGTAGCAGCGGGGCACGCTAACGGCGAGGGCGGCACGTCCGATCATGGACATCGAAACCTTTCGGGAACTGCTGACTCCCGCGGGACAACGCGCCGTGAAACACGCGGTCGCGCTGCAACCGACCGAAGCCGCGTACCTCGCGTGCATCGACGCGCTGCGCAAGAACCATTCGCCTGCGCTCGCGACAGCCGCACTCGAAACGGCTCTCCTGAGGCTCAAGGCACGCGACAAGTTCTCCGACGCGGGCCGCATGTACTTCACACGGGAATCGCTCGAGCAGTCCACCAGTGACGTCGTCGCACGCCACCATGCAGCCCGGTTCACTGCCTTCGGGCACGTCGCGGATCTGTGCTGCGGTATCGGTGCCGATACACTCGCGTTCGCCCGCGTCGGGTTGAGTGTGAACGCCGTCGATACTGATCCGCTACGAGTCGCGATGCTGGAAGCGAATGCACTGGCGCTCGGGTTGGAGGCTAGCGTACATGCGGTTGTGGCAAACGCGATCACGGTGCGGTTGCCAGAAACCGAGGCGGCATTCGCGGACCCCAACCGACGCGCCGACGGCCGCCGGCATCTCTGCCCGGAAGACTACACGCCATCACTCAGCGCGATCCGCTCGCGATTCGCGCCCGGCTTCCCGCTCGCGGTTAAGGTCGCACCGGGCGTCGCAAGGTCCGACCTCCCCCCTGATTCCGAGGCGGAGTTTATCTCGCTAAGCGGGGAAATGAAGGAGTGCGTGCTCTGGTTCGGCGCACTGCGTGGAACCGCGCGGCGTGCGACGCTACTGCCCTCCGGCGACACGCTCAGTGCCGATGTGCTGCGCGACGCCCAACCGCTCGCGCCGGTTGGCGCGGTACTGTACGACCCCGACGCGGCCGTGACGCGGGCCGGGTTGGTTCACGATCTCGCAGATCGCATCGGCGCGGAACCAATCGACTTCGAAGTACAACTCCTCACGTCGGAGGAGTACATCGCCACGCCGTTCGCGACCGCGTTCAACGTGGAACACACGGCGCCGTTTCACCCGAAGCACCTCCGCGAGTACCTGCGTGAACACCACGTCGGCCGCGTCACGCTGATCAAACGCGGGTCGCCCGCGGACGCCGACGAAGTGCTGAAGAAACTGAAGCTCGACGGTCCGAATCACCGCACGCTGTTGCTCACGCGAGCCGGTGGGGTTCACACTGCGATCGTCTGTGAGCGACTTCATTGAGGCTGCCACAGTTTCCGCCGCTTGCGGCGTCGCGACCACGCACCAATTGAGATTGACGCGACGCGCACGCGAGGTCATACGCTATGCCAAACCTGTCCGAGTACCCGGAGGGCGTACGATGTTTCGCGTGGGGGCACTCATGAGCGTGATGACCTTCGGTGCCGTTGCATTTGGTGATCCACCGGCCTCGGCGCCAGCGACCGACATGGACAAGGTGCAAGGCTACTGGAAACCGCTGCAGTGCGACTTCGAGGGCAAGCCGCAGATGCCCACCGAAGTGATGAAGCAAGTCACGGTGGTGTTCGACAAGACTGAGTACCACCTGTACTTCAAAGACGCGAAGCCGAACGCGGCGGGTCAGCCGGTCATCTTCCGGCTCGCGCTCGCGAACATCGCGCTGGACGCGAAGACCACGCCGAAGACGATCACCTTCGAATTCGCTGATGGCCCACTGAAGGGCAAGAAGAGTCACGGCATTTACGAGTTGGCCGGCAACCAACTTAAGCTGTGCTACGGCACGGTGGACAAGCCGAAGCCGACAAAGTTCGAGTCGACCGCCGGCAGCGGATACTTCCTCGAAACATGGGCGCGACAGGTGAAGTGAAGCAACCTACCCCCCAATCCCCTTCCCTTCTAGGGAGGGGATTGGGGGTAGGTCTCTTCGCTGCGTACAATTCACTTGGCCCGAACCCGGCGCTGCGCTGATGTGTCCTGCCGGGCATGATTACCCTCGAAGCACCTAAGCTTGATTCCGCCCTCATGGACGCTCATACGCTTGACCTCCTCGGGTTCGATAAGGTCCGCGAACTCCTCGCCGATTACGCCGCGTCTTCGCTCGGCCGCGATCTCGCGCGCCAGATTGAACCGTCCCTCGACCCTGACGCGATACGCAAAGACATAGCTCTCACGACCGAGGTGGTCACGGCGTTGGGGCTGAACCAGGCGCCGCCGTTCGGTGGGCTGCACGACGTTCGCCTGATCGCGCGCCGCGCTGCGATCGGCACCATGCTCAGCGCGGAACAACTCATCGAAGTGGCCGAATCACTCAACTGTACCGGGGCAATGTACCGCTACCGGATGCGCCTCGCGGAACACCTCTCCGGCATCATCGACCACCTTTCCGGCATCGAAGACCTCGGCACGGTCGGCAAGTCCATCGGCGGGTGTATCGATGGTCGCGGGCATGTGCTCGACATGGCAAGTCGCGACCTCGCAGCCGTGCGCCAGAAGCTCTACGACCTCGACGAGAAAGTGAAAGCAGAGATCCGGCGTCTGCTGCGCGACCCGGAGTTACGCAAGATTCTCAGCTACCCGAACGCGACCGTTCACGGCGACCACTACGTGCTTCCGGTCTCGGTCAATCACCGGCACAAGGTGCAGGGCGTCGTTCACCGCATGAGCGGCACCGGCGAAACAGTGTTCATCGAACCCGCGAGCATCTCCAACCTGAGCGCCGAGCGCGTGCAACAGAAGGCCGACGAAGACCGCGAGGTGAAGCGCGTGCTTCGGCGGTTGAGCAGCGAAGTCGGTCGCGTCGCCAAGCCGCTGGTGTATGCACTCGACGTGATCGCGAAGCTCGACCTCATCACCGCCAAGGCCCGCTATTCGCGCGACTTCGACATGTATCCGCCGGACATGAACACCGAAGGCCGGCTGTGGCTCCGACAGGCTCGGCACCCACTTCTCGAAAGCCTGTTTCGAAACCAACCAGGCAAATCCGAAACTCGAAATCCGAAATCCGAAACAGAACTAGCAACGGACTCACCCGGTTCTTCGCCCGTTCCTCGCTCCGTGATGCCGATCGACGTGCGGCTCGGGATCGGGTTCAACCTGCTGGTCATCACTGGGCCGAACACCGGCGGCAAAACGGTCACGCTGAAAACAACCGGCCTCCTGTGCTTGATGGCGCAGTGCGGGATGCACATACCCGCGGGCGAAGGAAGTCTGGTGCCGGTATCCAGGCACATCCTCGCGGACATCGGCGACGAGCAAAGTCTCGAACAGTCGCTCAGCACGTTCAGCTCGCACATCTCGCGCATCGCGTCCATCTTCAAGGTCGCGGACGACCAAAGCCTAATCCTCCTCGACGAACTTGGCTCCGGCACCGACCCGACGGAAGGCGCGGCGCTAGGACGCGCGATCCTCGATCAACTCGATACGGTCGGTTGCCGCGCGATCGTGACGACGCACCTCGGCGACTTGAAAACGTACGCGTTCAACAACGACCGAGCCGAGAATGGCGCGGTGGAGTTCGACATCGAAACGATGCGACCCACGTACCGGTTGCACATCGGGCAGTTCGGTATGAGCAACGCCCTCAAGATTGCCCGCCGCCTGAAGCTACCGAAGGAACTGCTTCGCAAGGCGCACCGCTACCTCAAGAAGCGGGCGGGCAGGAGCGGCGAACTGGTGCGCCTTCAGGAACTGCGACTCGAGGCGGAACAGGCGAAGGTGGACGCGCTCACGGCGCAACACGAGGCGAACCGCGAGAAGGAATCGCTCGTGCGCGAGCGAGCCGCGCTTGACAAGGAAGTAAAAGACAAGGCCGCGCTTCACGAACTGCGTGCGAACCTGAAACCCGGCACGGTGGTGACGGTACAGCGATTCGGCGCGAACGGCAAGGTTGTGAAAGTGGACGCGAAGAAGCAGACCGTGACTGTGAGCGTCGGCATCGGGCAGTGGGAAGTCCCTTTTGAAGAGATATTCCCGGTGGAGGTTGTGTAGGATTGGTCGAAGGCCGCGCCTCGCCGGCTGGAGGCACACCGTTGGCATTGAAGGTGCGTGATGGGCCTTCATCTTCTGGACAGTAAGATTGCCACCCTACGACGAACCCAGCATCTCCGGTTTCACCTTCTCCAGGTAGCTCACCAGCACGCCGAGCATCAGCCCTTCGATAATCACAATCGGGATGTGCGCGACCAGAACCAATTGCGCGAGGCGTTCCCAGTTCTCCTTGCCGCCGAGCAACAACGCGAGGAAGTTCAGCACGACCGCGCCAGCCACGGCTCCGCCGCCGAGCAGCACCCCGCGCACGAACGAGTGCACACGCAGCCGGCGTAACACCGGGTACAGCGCACCGGCCGCGAGCGCGGGCACGCCCACGATGCACGCATTGATGCCGATGGTGGTGAGGCCGCCGTGTTGGAGGAGTAGGTACTGCAACCCGAGGCCGACCGCGATCGCGAGCGGCGCGCGCCGACCCAGCACCACACCGACCAACCCGTTGAGGATCAGGTGAACGCTAGTCGGCAGCACCGCGAGCTTGATGTGAACGCTCGACGCGACGAAGAACGCAGCTGTCAGCACGCCGATTCGCGGGACGTCTTCTTCGCGCACTTTCCACATCGCGACTGCGAGCATGACCGCGAGGCCCGCGAACCCGGACGCCCACCACGCGGTGGCAAGCGCCCCGTCCGACAGGTGAACCGCGAAGAGGGGAAAGGTCGCCATCAGAGCCACCTCGCGTAGCCGCGACGCGCAGCGGAGCGCGGCCGCGCTCCGC
>SXID01000149.1 GCA_005772955.1 Planctomycetia bacterium | reverse complement strand
GCTTGACCGGGCAACAGGTGACGGATGCGGTCCCAGTGGTCATCACTGATGTCGTGGCGGCTGAGCATGGCACGCTCCAAGGCAACGAAATTCGTTACCCCGCTATCGCACCCGGCCCAGATTCAGTCAATACGGCCTACTGTTTAATTCTCCCGTTCTGGCACTGCGCACTGGAAACGCGCAGCCCAAACATCAAACACCAAACACCAAACACCAAACACCAATGTCAAAAACGTGGGCGAAAGTCGGTGGGGCCGGTGCGTGCACTCTCACCGTGCTCGCGGTCGCGTTCCTGCGGAACGAGCCGACTTCGGCCGCACCGCGGCCCGACCTCAAGCCGTCGGCACACTGGGTCTTCGACCCCAACAGCGTGACCGGCAAGACCGTCGCGGACAAAGAAGGGAAACTGCCGGGTACCCTGCTCGGATCGCCGAAGTTCGTCGCGGAAGGACTGGCACCACACCTCCATCTTACCGGGCCGGACGACGGCGTGATGCTCAAAGAGCGAGTCACCCCCTCAGCCGAGTTCCTCCCCAAAGAGGCTCTCTCGGTGGTCACGTGGGTCCGCGTCGATGAACCGACCGAGTGGGCCGGTATCCTCGGTTGCTTCCAGGACAACGGCCCGAACGAATACGGGTTCGTGGTCGGTTCCAACAAGAAGAAGTTCTTCTTCGGCCTCACGACCGACGCCACCAAGAAGATGACCTACCTGGAGTCGAAGACCGATTGCGCACGCGGGAAGTGGTATCACGTCGCGGCCGTGTACGACGGCAAGCAGATGCGGTTGTTCGTGAACGGACAGTTGGATTCGACCAGCGCTGCGCAGGCCGGCCCGATCAGGTACGCGAAGGCCGCTCCGCTCGTGATCGGGCGCTACAAGGACGACGACGAGGACTTCCCGCTCCACGGCGCGATCAAGGAACTCATGCTCTGCCCGCACGCGATCACACCAGAGCAAATCAGCGCCCACTTTGAGCCGGACAAGGCACTCGCAGCAACTCCCTCGGCGCTTCCCGAAGGGCCGAAGTTCGTGGTCGAACCGTATCTGCAGTACGTCACGCGCACCGGCATCACGGTGATGTGGGAGACCGAAGAAGCCAGCACCGCGGTCGTCGAGTACGGCACCACGTTCCCACCGAAGCAACAGTCGAAGGTCGAGAAGGCCGACACAATGGGCGAAGTTCCGCTCACGGGACTGGAACCAAACACGAAATACTTCTACCGCGTCGTGTGTCCCGACGGGCAGGGACGCAAAGTGGAAAGCAAGCCGATGACGTTCATGACCGCACCGGGGCCGTCCGACGCGTACAGTTTCGCGGTGATCGGCGACACACAGCGGAACCCGGTCATCACGGGGAAGGTCGCGAAACTGATGTGGGAACGCCGGCCGAACTTCGTCGTCCACTGTGGCGACGTGGTCGATGACGGCGCCTCGAAGGCGCAATGGACCGGCGACCTGTTCAAGCCGTGTGCGGAGTTATTCGGCCGCGTCGCGGTGTTCCCGTGCATCGGGAACCACGAGAAGGACCACCCGCACTACTACAAGTACTTCGCGCTCCCGAAGCCGGAATACTACTACTCGTACACCTACGGCAACGCGGAGTTCTTCGTCCTCGACACCAACGGCAAGCGGAACCTGAAACCGGATGGCGAGCAGTACAAGTGGCTGGACAAGGCGCTGGCCGCGTCCACCGCAAAGTGGAAGATCTGCTACCATCACCACCCCGCGTACTGCTCGGACGACGACGACTACGGCAACACGTGGAAGGGGTCGAGTAACTACGGCGATGTGCGAGTGCGGAACTTCGTGCCACTCTACGAGAAGTACAAGGTGGACATGGTGTTCAACGGGCACGTTCACGTGTATGAGCGCACGTGGCCGATCCGCGACGGCAAGGTGGATCAGCAGAACGGCGTCGTGTACCTCACGAGCGGCGGTGGTGGCGGGCGGTTGGAAAACTTCGCCCCAACACCGACGTTCTTCAAGGACCAGTTCCGTTCCGACTACCATTACTGCTACGTCACGGTTCACCAGGGCACGCTCAACCTGAAGGCAATCGACCACGAAGGGCATCTGTTCGACCAGTTCACAATCAAGAAAGAGTGACTCGCGTTTGGGACTTCAAAGTATCAGGCACACTCCGTGTGCCGTTGCTGTGACGGTCAGAAAAGCTGAGCGATATTCGTTTGATGTTCTTGAGTTGCGAAGCGACGGCACACGGAGTGTGCCTGCTACTTTCCAGCTTCACGCGTTCGGTGGCACAAGCGCGATACTGTGCTGCGCGTCGTCTCACGTGTTGCCACTCGCGGCTTCGCGGGACAGCGGGGGGGCCGCTCATGGGTGATAACGGGTCGCCGAAATATGTTACCGTGACCACGGCATTGGAACTGCAAATCCGCGCCGGGATGTGGGGGCAGCGCGATTCGTCTTCGTCTCCGCTACCCAACCAGAAATCGGGTTGGGTAATGGACTCCGCAGTCAGAAGGGTTGCGAAAACGGTGTCGGAACTCCGACGTGGCGCGATGTGATGTCTTCGGTTGGTGTGATGCGACCTCTCCCGAAGGAGAGAGAAAAATTGATCGTTCAGGTCACTTACGCTTCCGGATCGTCGAACAGAGCGTCACTCCATCAGATCACTTTCGGTGAACAACGTGAATCCCTGCCCTTCGAGCGCTGCCGCGGCACTCTCGAAGTCGTCCAGGTACACCGCGATTGCGGTGTTGCCCATCGGCCCGACCCCGATCAACAGCGGGTACATGTAACAGATGTTGATCTCGGCGCTGAGTAATGCCTTGGTGATCGTCAACAGCGGTCGGTCATCATCGGGCAACTTCACCACGAGCAGGTCGCTCTCGGTGAAGGCGAACTTCGCTGCCGTGAGGATCTCGAAGCCGCGTTCGTAGTCGCTCGGCACGAGGCGGATGATGGCGCAGTCAGCCGTCTCCACGACGGTAAGCGAAACAACTCGCACGTCGGTCTGCTCGAACCGGCGGACAAGGTCGAGCAGCGCGCCCATGCGGTTCGAGAGAAACACATTGAACTGCCGCACGCTCGGCCAGTCGCGACCCTTCGCGGTGTCGAACTCGATGCCGGCATCATCGCCGAAACTCATCTAAAACTCCTCGCCCACACTCAAAGGCGGGCGCGTGTAACGGTTGGTGTGGTGCGAGTTTAACCGGTGCGCGTGGTACGGGTCAACGGAACTGCCAGATCGTAGTCATCACGCTCCTCGTGATGGCCACTCGAAGAGCGGCGTCTGTCTTCGCTTCGCAAGATTGCCGCTGCGCGGCGGTCATCACGCGGAGCGTGGCGACTCCGATAACTCCGGCTGCACCAGTTTCGCTGGCTGCCCGGCTCGCTCCAGAATCGTTTCGGCCGCGAGGTAGCCGCTCCGGACAGCACCCTCCATTGTCGCGGGCCACCCAGTCAGGGTCCAGTCGCCGGCCACCGCGAGGTTCGCCACCGGTGACCCCTGAACCGGCCGCCAACGGTCCACGCCGGGAACCGCGCTGAACGTCGCGGTGTGTTCGGTTATCACCTTTGCACGAAGCAACTTCGCTTGCGCGACCGGCGGAAACACCTTCCCGAGTTCCTCCACGATGAGCCGCTGGATCTCGTCGCGGCCCAAGCCCTTCAGGTCACGTGCAGCGCTCACCACCACCTGAAGATAAAACTCACCTGGTGCGACCTCACCGCGATCGAACGCCCACTGACCCAGGCAGTCGATGAGGACCGCGTGCGGGAGCTTCATCACGGGGCGGTCGAACCACAGATGAACGCTCGTGATGGGCGACGGCGTGAGGTTCTTCGCGTTGGCGAAGTAAGGCTCGCGTGCGAGTTCTTCCGGCAGCAGATCCGTGACACGGTCGAACGGCACCGCCAACACGTACCAGTCGGCGGACAGGGTGGAGCCGTCGCGCAGTTCGATGGCTCGAAGACAACCCCTCCCCCCAGCCCCCTCCCCTGAGAAGGGAGGGGGAGCCTTCAGTCCCTCTCCCGCAAAGGGAGAGGGCAAAGACAAACCTCCGGCTCCCCCTCCCTTCTTAGGGGAGGGGGTTGGGGGGAGAGGTTCTTCCATCACCAATCGCTTCACTCCAGCGTTCTCCCGCACCTCCACCCCACGCGAAGAAAGCCACGCGCGGAGTTCGTCGCCGTAGAGCCGGCCGAGGGGCACCGCCGGCACGTGGACCGTGAACCCGTCACGGTGCCGCACGAAGCCGTCGCGGAACACCTTGCGCGCGTACTTCAGGCCAACGCGATCCACCGTCTCGTTCAGCGCGCTCGTCAACACGATTGCCCAGAACCGCTCGATGGTGCGCTGATTCTGGCGGTGCGCCTTCAGCCACGGCAAGAGCGGCGGGTCCGCGTCCGGGCGTTCCCAGAGCATCCGGGCCAGGCCGTAGGCCACGCGAAGTTTGTCCAATGGCGTGAGGTAGTGCGCAGACATCAGCGCACGGCCGAGGTGGAACGGAGCCGGCCACGGGTCCGCCTTGAACACGCTAGTCCGGCGGTCCGGCGTCACGAAGTACAGCTTCGGCTGCGGCGACAGGAGGTGATCGACTCCGATGGTGCGGAGGAAGTGCGCGAAATTCGTGCAGCAGCCCATGCTCACGTGCTGGCACGCATCGACCATCTGGCCGGTTGCGGGGTCGGTGAACGACCCGGCGCGCCCGCCGAGCCGCGCGCGCGATTCCAGCACCGCGACCTTAAACCCGCGCTCCGCCAAGCTCACTGCGGCGGCGAGACCCGCGAGGCCACCGCCAATGACGATTGCGGATTGTGAGTTCCGCATTACAGCACGCCCCACTTCACGAAGTACCCGGTCCCGCACGCGAGCAACTTGCGCCACCGTGGCACGCGCACGCGGCGCGTGAACACGTCGTAGTCGCGCCGCGCAATCTCGTCCAGCAACCCGCGATAGGTGCCGTGCATCACGTGAAAAATCGCCCGCCCTTCGTCCGAGAGCAGCGGGATCAGCGCCGCGCCCTTACGGTAGGAGTCGCGTGCGCGAGCCACCTGGAACCGCATTAGTTCGCGGAAGCGTTCGGCCGCGGCCGGATCGGTCCACCGCTCTGGTGGGCAACCAAACTGCGCGAGTTCGTCGGCCGGAAGGTACACGCGGTCGCGGGCGGAATCTTCGGCCAGGTCGCGCAGGATGTTCGTGATCTGGAACGCGATCCCGGCCGCTTCCGCGGGCGGGTCGGTCTCGGCGAACGTCACGCCGGGTCGCGTACCCCAGATGCGGACGCACGCCAGCCCCACCGCCGACGCGACCCGGTAGCAGTACGGGTATAGTTCCGCAAACGTGAGCATCCGCACGGGTCCGGTGTCAGTCTCCATGCCGTCGATGGCGTCGAAGAGGTACTGCGATGGGATGCCGAACCGCCGCACGGTTTCGACGAGCGCTGGGTGAACCGGGTGCGTGAACACACCCGCGAGCGCGGCGTTCAGACTTTCGCGCCATGTCGCAAGCGACTGGCGCTTCTGGTTGGGGTCGGACGGTTCGTCCGCGAGGTCGTCGGTCACTCGCATGTAGGCATACAGCGCGTACATCGCGCGGCGCCTGGAGGGGTTGAGCAAGCGGAACGCGAGGGGGAAGGAGCTGTTCGCCGCGGAGGTGATCGCACGACAGGCGTCGAACGACTCGCTCAAGGATGTAGGATGCAGGACGAAGGATGAAACCGGCACGCCCTCCACACCCTCACAATTGTTGGCT
This sequence comes from Planctomycetia bacterium, assembly GCA_005772955.1. Classification (GTDB taxonomy): domain Bacteria; phylum Planctomycetota; class Planctomycetia; order Gemmatales; family Gemmataceae; genus Gemmata. Next base: position 113,363 of record SXID01000149.1, on the reverse strand, counting down.
TCATCCTTCATCCTTCATCCTTCCAAGTCACTGGCCCAAGTTCACGCGCACGCGCTGGCCGACGCGAAGGGGCGGCTTGCCGGGCGGGGTGTCCTCGTCCATGTCGATCACGGCCTCGATCACGCGAGTGTCGCCGCCGAGGAAGTTCTCCGTGCTGGCTCGCTTGAGCAGGAACGTGTTCCCGATGTGGCGCACGGTGCCGGTGTACGTGAGCTTCGCGTTGCTGTGATCCATGACGGTGACTTTCTTTCCAATGCGGTCGGAGCCGACTCGGTGGGCGAATTCGGCCTCGACTTCGGCGCGCACGACCCGCCGGCCGCCCGGAATCAGCCACAGTGCCGGGGTCCGCGTGCTGATGCCAAGCGTGGTGCCGGGGCTGATCGACACCTGCTCCACCGTTCCGGCCGTCTTCGCCCTGAGGACGCACAGGTCCACCGCCGCCTGCGCCTTCCCCTGCTCAGCTTTAGCCTGCTCGACCGCGGCCTTTGCCTCGTCGATCTGCACCTTCGGGTCAACCGCCACCAACTGCTTGAGCCTCGCGTTGATCACATCGAGTTCGCCCGCGGCCGTTTCTTGATCGACCCGCGCCTTGTACAGCGTTGGGTCAATCTTCAACTTCTCTTCCCACTCGGTTTCCGGGATCTTTTCGATCCGGTAGCCTTTGATGAGCGTTTCGCGAACCAAGGCGGAGTACGCCTGTGCGAGCGTGAATTTGCGCTCGGCGTTCTTCTTCGCGGACGCCTCCGTAAACTCGATGGTCGCTTTGTGCTGCACGGCGAGTTCTTCGGCCTGCTTCACCTTTGTCTCGGCGTAGGCGACAGCGGCCTTCGCGCGATCCACGTCTTTCTGCTGAATGGTCGAGTCGAAGGCGTACAGTTCCTGACCGGCTTTCACCTCGTCGCCGTCCTTGACGGCCACCTTCAGCACGGTGCCGGACTGGAGTACCGGCGGCAGGCCGTAAGAGACCGGTGGCGGGTCGGTGTCCACCGTGGCCAGGACGATCGGCCCGCCGGCGCTGCGCGGCGCCGTGTCGCCCTTACCGGATACGTCGGCGAGACTGCCGTTGGTCAGCGCGCGGGCGCCTACCAGACTGCCGATCACCAACGCCAGACCGACCACGATCAACACCGGTCGCATCTTGCGGAGCCAATTCATGGGGTTCTCCAGTTTGGGCGTCCTTCGCAGGGTGGGCACCGCCAATCTCTTCTCTTTTCCGCGCCACGGTTTCGTGCCGCGGAAACGTGGTGAGCAGTGCCCAGCTTACAAGGGCTACTCCACGGGCAGCGCCCGCCGTTCCAGGTGTCCGTCGTCCAGGTGGTAGTACACGTCCACGAACGGCAGAATGCGGTGGTCGTGTGACACGCACAGCACCGACGCCCCCCTCTGGTGGGCGGCGTCGCGAAGCAGTTCGATCACCTTCTGGCCGTTCTCCCAGTCGAGCGCACTCGTCGGTTCGTCGGCGAACATGAAACTCGGGTTCTTCACCAGCGCCCGACCGATGGCGACACGTTGCTTCTCGCCGCCCGACAGTTGAGCCGGTTTCTTGTGTTTGTTCTTTCCGAGGCCAAGTCGGTCGAGCATCTCGTCGGAACGGCGGCGGGCGTCGCCGGTGGCGGCGCCCTCGCCCCACCTTAGCACGATCTCCAGTTGCTGCCGCGCCGTCAGCGCTGGGAACAGATTGTACCCCTGGAAGATGAACCCGGTGTGCTTGCGGCGGTACTGCTCGCGTTCCTTGCCGGTCATCTGCCACACGTCGCGCAACACCCCGTCATCGTCCGCGAGTACCTGCCCGGAGTCCGGTTCGAGCAGTCCCGAGAGGATTGCAAGGAGCGTCGATTTGCCGCTGCCCGACGGTCCCATCAACTGCACGATCTGACCGGGGAACAGTTCGATCGACACCTCGTGCAGAGCCGCGCGCCGTGCCGTGCCGTCGCCGAAGGTGCGAACCAGGTTCACACCCTTCAAACTCGGCGTCGAACTGCTTCCGGCCCAGCGCATGGATTGTCCTTCGTCGCGGGTCATCGGGGCTTCTCCAGTCGTTCACGCTCCCGGCTCGACTTCTGACAAAATCGGACTACCGCAACAGGGTCATCGGCTCGATCTGCCGGACGCTTCGCAAGGCGAAGACGCCGGAAACGATCGCCATGACGATCGTCAAGACGGTGGTGCCGAGCAACACCTCCCAACGGAGGTCCACATCTGCGCCGACCTGTTTGGCACCGTACTTCAGCCCCAGACACGCGGGGTACGCCAGCAGGATGCCGATCACGCCGACCCAGAACGACTGACCCAACACCATCAGCGAGATCCGCCAGCGCGGAACGCCGAGCGCCAACAGGATGGCGAACTCCTTGGCGTTCGCGGCGGTCGCGGAGTAGAGCGTCTGGGCGGTAATGACGGCGCCCACAACCAGACCAAGGAGCGCCGCGTACCCGATCGCGATGCCGGCCTTCGTACGGAACAGCCAGTACTTGCGCGAGCGGAGCGAAAACTCTTCGGATGTGTACACGCCCATCTCCGTGCCGTACTGCGAGTGCAGTTCAGCCGCCACTTCCTTCGCGCGTGCCGGCGACGTACACCGGGCTAGCAGGTACGTGACGTGGTCCGCGGGCATGAGGAACCCGAGCAGGTGCCGAGCGGTGTGCGTGCTGCACAGCACCCACGGCGCTGCGAGGCTCTTCAGCCCACGCACGGTACCCACGAGAGTCACGTCCTTACCATTGATCTTTGCTTTGCCTTCGGGGTTGTCGAGACCGAGTCGTTTCACGTCCGACTCATCGACGATGATGGCGTTGGGCATGGTCAGCGAGTCACACTGTTCGCGGGTGAGGACCACGGGCGTCCCGACCGCGTCGTCGTTCAGACTGCTCCCCAGCAGGTAGCACAGTTCGGTGCCACCAGCCGGCTTGGTGAAGTTCGCGAAGTGGGCAACGTATAGTTCGACGTGGTCCACGCCCGACATGCCCGCGACCCGCGACAGGTATGACTCGGGGATCGGTTTCCCGAGGTCGACGCTTGGCACTTCCTGCGACCCAACCCACAGGTCCGCGGTGGTGTTGTCCACCGGGATCGACGTGATCTTGAACAGGCCCAGCAGCAGTCCGCACTGCAGCGCGATGAGTACGGCCGAGAACGTCACTGCGAGTACACCGGAGGCGTACCGTTGTCGTTCGTGCCAGAGAGTTTGGAGGGCGTAGCTCATAGCGGGTCGAAAGTCGTAAGGTCGAAGGTCGGAAGCTGTCGGTCGCGAGCCTGGGGCGACTTTGGTGTTGCCCACTCCCCTTGCGGGAGAGGGCAATACCAAAGTCACCTCAATGCAATCCAGATCACCGCACAGGAAGATCGCACAAACCGCCACCTAAATACAAGTGGTGCCACAACTGAGTGGCCAGCACACCGGTAAGGCCGATTTCGATGCTGGTGCGAGAGAGTCCGCCACCGGGCTTCGCGAGGCGCTGGCGGGCCTTCTCCACCGCGCCCGTGTCAAAGTACCCGGTCTTGCGGATCGCGTCCGGCGAGAGTACCTGATCGATCCACGTTTGACCGGCGTTCGCCTTCGGCTCGCCGCTAACCGCCGACCAACTGTCCATCGGGGCACGGAACATCTTCTTCTTCCGCCACGCAATCTCTTTTGGCAACCAGCGCTCCGCAACCTTGCGCTCGATGTACTTATCGTTCATGATGCCGCGGAGTTTCCATCGCGGGTGGACCTTCGCCATATACGCGATCACATCCTCGTCCAGGAAGGCGTAGCGCGTTTCGACGGACGAGTGCATCGCGATGCGGTCGCCCTTACTCGCAAGCAGGTGACCAGGGAGCATCACACGCCCGCCGAAATACATCTGCCGGTTGAACGGGTGCCACCGATAAAGGTCCGGTGAGATGTCGAGATCCTCGAACGCCGATCGTGCGAGGATTTGCTCCCGCGCCGCGCCGGTGAAGAACCGCAGCTTGTTCGTGCTGACCATGCCGTACATGTCGAACCAACCGTTCGACCCGCCCATGTGCCGCTGCGTGTTGCGGTACGACGCGTAGGAGAACCGCGGTTGGCCGTTGACGATCTGGAAGAACTGGCGCATCGCATAGCCGAGCGGCACGCCTGGGATCTTGTCCATCCAGCCCACGAGCTTGCGGATCTTGAACCACGAGTATCCGGCAAGCCACTCGTCGGCGCCTTCGCCCGTGAGCGCGACCTTGTAGCCGCTCTGGTGGACCGAGCGAGCCAGGTGCAACAGTCCCAGACACGACGTGTCGATAACCGGAAACTCGGCCGCGGCGATCAACTCTGGGTAGCCGGTGCGGATCTCGTCGTGTCCGCAATCGACCACGACCGGTTCGCAGCCGAGGTGTTTCGCGACCTGCAGCGCTTCGGATTTCTCGTTGAGTTTCTTGTCGGTAATGGAGATTGTGAACGTCGGGATGGGCCGGCCCATCACCTTGTTCGCCATCGCGACGACGAGACTCGAATCAACGCCGCCGCTGAGGTACGATACGACCGGCACATCGGCCCACACGCGCCGCTTGACCGCGTTGAACAGCACTTCCTCGAAGCCGTCAACGATCTTCTTCTCGTCGGCGCCGTAGTCTTCGTGCCCCTGGTCCGGGTACGTGATCTGCCAGTAGGTTTTTTGCGTCGTCGCCTGTTCTGCTGTCGTCTGCCCCAGTTTGAAGTGCAGATACCGGCCAGGCGCGATGCTCTTGATGCCCTGGAAGACGGTCGTGGGACCGGGCAGTGCCAGGAAGGTGAAGATGTGGTTCAGCCCTTGCATGTCCGCTCTGCGATCGACGAGACCGGACGCGAACAGCGCCTTCATTTCCGAAGCGAACATGAGCCAGTCAGAGCCGTCGTGCTTCACGACCGTGTAGAACAGCGGGCAAATGCCTGAGCGGTCGCGGGCGAGCAGCACCTCGTTGGTGCGGCTGTCCCACACGCAGATCGCGAACTGCCCCCTCAGGTGTTCGAGCATTCCCGCACCGTGATCTTCCCACGTGTGCGGGATGAGTTCGGTGTCCGTATGCGTGCGGAAAATATGGCCCTTCGATTCGAGCGCCGCTCGCTTCTCCTTGTAGTCGAAGAACTCGCCGTTGAAGACAGTCCAGACGCTCTTGTCTTCGTTCGCGATCGGCTGCTGTCCGTCGGCGAGTCCGACGATCGACAACCGGCGGTTGGTGAGGTGTAGTCCGGGTCGTTCGAGGTAACCGTCTTCGTCCGGGCCGCGGTGGAAGATGGCCTGTGCCATCGCGGGCACGACACCAAGGGGCGCCGGCCGTTGGCCGCTCAGGTCGAACATCCCCGCAATCCCACACATGCAAAACGTCCTCAACGACTTCGTCTTCAGCCCTCAGAGAGAACGCCGGCTACCATCCAGCGCCCCTCCGGGGCTACGAACCGAGCCGGCACACCCGCGCGTGTATCGGATCGCGGTCTTCCGGTTTCGTCAGGTCGTCGGCCGAGCACGCCATGAGGACCAGGATTGCGCCGCGTTTCGCACGCCGTTCCGTGGCGCGGCGGCCGATGCGCCGCGAACAAGCAGGACCCGCCTCGCCACGTCGCGGGGCATACCCACCGATTCTCGTTTCTAGCACGATCGAATCATCTGGGTATTTTAGGGCCACCGCTACCATCCGCCAGTGCCGCGCGATCGTCGTTTCCGCTTCTCGGATGGCACAACCGGCGGAGCCACCGCAGTTCGCCAGCCTTACCCATCCGTATAACAGCCGCGATCCGGCAGTTCCTGGCGTCCCGCCCGTTCTTTGCTCTCGGGTGAGCGGTCGTCGTACTTTCAAAGGGAATGCGGGCGTCTCGTCCGCGTTCCACGGAACAGAGGGAAACATGGACATTGTGATCGGGTTGGCGATCGGCGTACCGGTTGGGTTCCTCGCGGCGCTGGGCCTCGCGATCGCGCGAGCGGGCAGCCTCGGCAAAGCGTTCGAGGGGTTAGCGCTCGCAGGGAAAGCGAATCAGGACGCGGCGTTCGCGGCGAAGTTGCAAGCGGTCCTCGCGGGCGCGGAACTCAAGCAGATCGAACCGCCGAAGCCGGTGAAGCCGAGCGGCGCACCGCTGCGGATGCTCGCGCTGCTTCAAGCGGAGTCGCGGTTGGTGGACTTTCTGCTCGAAGACATTCGGGGCGCGAGCGACGAACAGATCGGCCAGGCGGTTCGCGAGGTTCACAAGAAGGCACAAGCCGCATTGAAGCAACATCTGGTGTTGGAACCGATCCTGCCGGGCAACGAGGACGAACAGGTATCGGTGCCGAAGGGGTTCGACCCGTCCGCGATTCGCGTGGTCGGCAACGTGACCGGCGAGCCGCCGTTCAAGGGAGCAATTCAACATCCGGGCTGGCGCGTGAAGGAGCTGAAACTTGCGACCCCGGCCGAAGGCGCCGACGAGTTCGTGCTGCAACCGGCCGAGGTGCAGATCGCGTAGCACGCCGCAGTGGTCGAGGGAGGTCTGACAAGGACAAAGCCCCTGCCGAATCGCCGCGCGGTTCGGCAGCAGTTCCCTCACTCACGTCGCGCTTGCGTTTCGAGACCACTTACCGCACAATCAATTCACCCGCCTCCACTCCGCTGGTAGACCTCATCATGCAATCGAACTGCCTCGGTCCGCGCATCTCGCGCCGGCAGATGATTCAAGCCGGGGCCGCGTCGTACCTCGGGCTTTCGCTTCCGCAATTGCTCCAGGCGAAGGAATCGCGTTCCAGCACGTCCGCGAGCGCGGACGCGTGCATCGTGATCTTCTTGGATGGCGGGCCGAGTCACCTCGACATGTGGGATCCGAAGCCGGACGCGCCGCCGGAAGTGCGCGGCGAATTCAAGACGATTCAGACCAGCGTGCCCGGCGTGCTGTTCGGTGAACACCTGCCGAAGTTCGCACGCCAGATGCACCGCTGCACGGTGATCCGCTCAGCGAACCACAGCGTGAACAACGCGCACGCGGCCGCGGTGTACTGCGCCCTCACGGGACACGATCGCGGTGAGATCGGAGGAGGAGCGCGACCGGATGATTACCCGTGCATCGGCTCGGTTGTGGGAATGCAGCGCCCGCCCGCGACCGCAGTTCCGCCGCACGTGCTGATGCCGTACATCACGAAAGAAGGCGCCGGCGGGCCGCCGCAACCGGGATTCTTCGGCGGCTGGCTCGGCAAGCCGCGCGACCCGCTCATCATCCTGCGCGACCCGAACGCGGCCGACTTCGCGCTGCCCGAACTTACCTTGGGGCCGGACATCGATCCCTCTCGCTTCGACGCGCGCAAGCAGTTGGAATCCAAGTTAGCCGCAACCCGGAGGGGTGCGTCTACGGACGACCTCGACGGCATCCGCGCGAAGGCGTTCGACCTGCTCACGGCGCCGGCGATGCGCGACGCGGTCCGCATCGACCGCGAGCCTGCGAAACTCCGCGACGCCTACGGCCGCAACATTTACGGCCAGAGCGTGCTGCTGTCGCGCCGCTTGATCGAAGCCGGGACGCGGGTCGCGTGCGTGTCGTGGGCGCCGGACGCGAACGCCACCTGGGACACGCACGGCAACAACTTCACGAAGCTCAAGGGCCAACTGCTCCCGCAACTCGACGCGGCGTACTCCGCGCTGCTCGACGACCTCTCCGCTCGCGGGATGCTGGAGCGGACTCTTGTGGTTGTGGTCGGCGACTTCGGCCGCACGCCGAAGATCAACACGAACGGGGCCGGGCGCGATCACTGGAACTTCTGCTACTCGCTGGTTCTGGCCGGTGGCGGGATCAAGGGCGGGTACGTTCACGGCGCGAGCGACAAGATCGGCGGAAAGCCGAGCCGCAACCCGGTGACGCCGGCGGACGTGATCGCGACCATTTACGAGTGTCTCGGCGTTCCGCACGATCTGGAACTGCGCGACCGGCTCGCGCGGCCCTTTACGCTGTGCCCGTGGGGTCACCCAATCCGCGAGGTACTCGCGTGAGCGGCGTGCGGTTCCGCGCGGGGGGCCGCACGGAGATTGGTTCGCACCGGCGAGCGAACGAAGATCACCTGCTCATCGATAGCACCGTTGGTCTTTGTGCCGTGTTCGACGCTGGCGGGAGTTGGGGAGACGGGCCGAGTCGTGCGGGAGCGGTCGGGGCCGACATCATTCAGCGCACGATTCGCGAGGGGTTGGAGGGATCGCCCGATCCGCGGACGCTGATCGAGCGAGCGTTTCGGACCGCGTCCGAAACGTTTCGCACCCAACCCGACGAAGACGGCTGTGCCTGGGGCGCTTCCGTCGCGCTCGCGTTGGTGCGTTCCGACCGCGTGTTCCTTTCCTGGCTCGGTGACGCGATGACGCATCGAGTTACTGGCGAACGGATCGAGCCGCTGACGCGACCGCACACTGCGTGGAACGAACTGGTCCGCCGGGGCGCCATTGACGACACGAACGCGACCGACGCGAACCCCAACCTCCGAAACGTCCTCATCTACGTTCTCGGTGGGGAAGTTCCCGCTCCGCTCGAAATCATCTCCCTCACCCCGCTGCCGGGTGACCGGCTCATCCTCACCACAGACGGCATCACGAACCACATCCCCGACAGCACCATTCTGACCGCCTGCCGGACCATCTCCGACACCACCACCTGCGCCGAAGCGATCATCGAACACGCGATCCTGGCCGGTTCGCGCGACAACTGCACTTGTGCGGTGATCGCGTTTGAGGGACCGGAAACGCCGTTCCGACGCGAGCCGCCGCGCAAGTGGTGGCAACTCTGGAAGTGACGCCGGCGCGCGGTTGACCTTGCCCGGATTGGGCGGGCTTGGCATTCTCCGACGAATAAAGTGGCCTCTCTCCATTATGTGGCGACGGTAGTCCCTGCGTTCGCGATCTTCTACGCGCCGCGGGACAAGGTGGGCGTGCCCGGCACACCGACGAACTGGGCTGTGGTGCTCCCCGTGTCGCTGGACCTCGAACCGCCCGCACTCGCTTCTCAAACCGCGAACGGAGAAGTTGCTGCTGTACGGGTCGGCCGCGGTTCTCGTGGTGGTGCTGGGGCTTGCCCTCTGGTACCGGCAACCAGCCGCGGTTGCTCTGGCGGGCTTCGCGCTGGTCATTCCCGGCTCGTGGCTGCTCGGGTTGAGTCTGCTTCACTCGTTCCAAGGCATCATTTACCCACTGACGCTCGCTGGTGCCGCCGCTCTGGCTGTGCCGATGGCCGCGGCCCGATGGGGCCGGGCGCGTGTCGCGATCTTGGCAGCACTGATGGTCGCGACGATCGGCCTCCGGGTTCCACAATTCCGCGCCACAACGGACCGGTACGTCCACTCCGTTCAACCGTATCGGACAATCGCCCGCCAGAGCGACACTACTGCGATCCGGAACATCGTCGGCAACGAACCGGTGGACATGGCTCTGGGTCACGCCGCCGACAACCACATGGCAATCGCGGAACTCGGCGTACGCGGTGTACCGCTCCAGTTCCGGCCCCCCGCGTGGGAGCGGTCGCTGAAAAACTGGGCGCGGCTCGTCAAGTGTCCCGAGCCGGACCTGTACCTCCCGAAAGCCCGGTTCACGCTCCTGGAAAAGAACGCGTACGCGCCGCCGGAAACGGTGCGCTGGGTCGGCTCCCGACTCAAGTTGATCGAAGACCGCGACGCAGTGACCGTCCTGGGAGTCGCGGGCACTCAGGAAATGATCTGGGACGCTGAGTGGCGACCAGGGGTGTGGATCGGCAACACACCAACAACACTCTTGATCCACAACGGCACCGGGCGACCCCAGTGCGTGCGGTTGATCGCCACCACAAGCGCTGGTCCGGCGCACCCGAACCGCGATGTCCGCACACTCGGCTACCGTTTGAATAACCACACGGGCACGCTCTCGCTGCCGAATGAGAACACGGCGGCGATCCCACTTCACCTGACACCGGGTCTGAACCGCGTCGAGTTGTTTGTCGTGGAACGCGCGTCTCCAGAGCCGGCGCCGAAAGCGGCCGTCCCGCTGCTGGCCTTCTGCAACTGGCGGATCGAAGTGGCCGACGCGCTCCCCCGAACAGACCAACGCTGACCCACGCCGCCCGGGTGCGGCAGATCTTCTGGGATGTCCAAGGTGTCACGTGAGGAACGGGATCGCGAGCGGATACTTCCACACCTGGCCCTCGTTCGCCTTCATCGCGGCCATGATCGGGAACACGATGCCCAGAACGATCACCACGGGGAGCAGTACGAAGCCGACGAACACGAAGCACAGCGCGAAGCTGATCGCGAGGTAGAGGTAATAGGAAATGAGCCAGTTGACCGCGTTCTTGCCGTGGCGGTCGATCTTCGGCCACTCGTCCTTCTTCGACTGCCACATGAGGATCGGCCCGACGATCCCGACGAGCAGCGCGAAGTGCCCAACCAGCAGCGACAGGTGGAGCCACATCGCCCACTCGCGTTTTTTCTGCTCCAACTGACGGGGCGACAGTCCCTCTTCCTCTTCCTCTTCGTCGTCGCGTCGTCTCCGACGCGGGCGCCGCTCCTCGTCTTCGTCGCGGTCGTCGCGGTCACGCCGGCGGGCACGGACGCGGGCCTCTTCGCGTTCGTCTTCGAGTTCGGCAACGGCGCGCTCGTACTGTTCCTCGGTGATGGTCCCGTCGTCGCGCATCTTCTTGAGCTTGTCCAGTTCTTCGGCGACGCTCATGGATTGAAGTCTCGCGCGACAGGAATGCTCGTTATTTGCAGTTCGCCCGCGGCACGCGGATATTGAACCGCCGTCAAGATTGATTCGCGCCCGCGTGTACGACTCATTTTGCCAGATGGGACCGCGTACCGCTACCGCGCCGACTGATCTTTCGCAGATTCGCGCGAGACGCTATACCGCCACCGCGAGCCTGGTGAAGCCGGCACGTTCAGGGAGGGTGCGGTATGTCTCAGTGGAAGCACATGCGGTCGGCGGCGGTCGGCGGGGCAACGGTCGTCGCGGTGTGGGCCGTCGTCGCGCTGGCCGCGCCCGCGCAGAATCCAGTGCCGCCCCCGGAACTCAACTTCCGCAACCTGCCGGCTGTGCCGCAGAAAGAACCGGAGAGGCTGCCGCCGATCGAATTCACCGATCCGAGCGTGGAGCCGGCGCAGTTCAAGGAGCGTGTCCCCGCGAAATTCGGCAATCCGCCGCGGGCCGCGACGAACGTCCCCGACCCGCCGCACCCGGTTGTCACCATTCGCGTACGCGTGCCAGCCGACATGATGCCCGGCGACGACATCAAGTACGTCATTACCGTGCAGAACGTCTCTGCTGCGGACGCGCATTCGGTTACCGTGCGCAACCCGCTCGCGGCGGAAGTCGAAGCCGTGGTGAAGGCCGAACCGTTGGCCGACAAGCCGGCACCGGGTGACAAACCGGGACAGCTCGTCTGGACCTTGGGCACGCTCAAGGCGGGCGAGTCGAAAACGATCGAACTGACGCTGCGCCACAAGCCGAACGTCACTGAGTTGAAGAACCTCGCGTACGTGAAGTACGAGCACGGCCAGGCCGTCACAACGAAGATCGGCAAGCCCACGGTCAAGGTGACCAAGACCGCGCCGAAGCAGATCGTTCGAGACGAGACGTACACCGTTCGCGTACTGCTGGAGAACACCGGGAAGGTTCCCGCCGAGAACGTTCGCGTGCTGGAGAACCTGCCCGCGTCCGCAGAGATGGAACCGGTCACGGCCGGTGCGAAGCGAGTTCAGCAGGCCGAGGGGCAACAGTGGGCGTGGGAGATCGCGAAACTTCAACCCGGCGAACGGAAGGTGATCGAGTATCGTGTCACGGCGCGCGAGGCGAAGGACGTGTTCACCCTTACCAGCGTGACCGGCCAGAAACTCGTGCCGGACAAACCCGCTGAGGCGCGCACACAGGTGCTCGTGCCAGGGCTGGAAGTGAAACTCACGGGTCCAACCGGTGTGGTGAATGCGGGCGAGTCCGCGCGGTACGAGATCGTGGTTCGCAACACTGGCACGCTGCCAAGCACGAACCTGAAGGTAACCGGCACGATTCCGGCCGACTGCAAACCGACCCAGAAGACCGATGGCGGGCAACTGTTCCGCGACACGGTTGTGTGGCAGGTGCCGCGATTGGATCCCGGCGAGGCACAGTCCTTCCGCTATGCGATCAAGGCGAACACGACCGGTCGGCGGGTGGTGGTTAGCAGCGCGTCGGACACCCGCGGCACGCGCGCATCGCAGGAACTCGCGACCACGTTCGCCGGGATCGCGGCGATCGCGTGGGAAACCAGGTTCGACCCGCTCACGGTGCAGGTGGGCAAGCAGGGCGTGTTCACGGTGAAGGTGAAGAACACCGGTGGCGAGGTGGCGCGGAACGTGCGAGTACAGATCGACGTGCCGGACAACGTGAGCGTGGTGCAGACGACGCCGCAGGTCCGCGTCGAGAACAACGCGGTTCTGTTCGCTTCGGAGACGATTCCGGGTTACGGCGAGAAGACCTACACGCTGACGTTCGAGGGGAAGAAGGCGGATCAGGCATGGTTCCGCGTGCGCATGGCGGCGGAGTGCCTCGGCGACCGCCCCATGCAAACGGAGAAGATGGTCGAGGTGATCGGCGGCCCGAAGTAGGATGCTTTAGACGAGCGATGTGACGTGACAAACCCTGTTTCGTGTGCCAGAGGAATATGGGGGCTTGTGGGGAACCCGCTGGCCCGTCTTCAGGGGGGCACATGAAGCGGCTTATTGGCATGTTCCTCGCGGTGGCCGGCGGGGCGACCGCGATCTGGGGGGTGTCTTCCGTTCTGACCGGGTCGGCGTCTGCACGCGTCTGGCTCACTGACGACCTGTCCGTAACCGCGCTGATGGTCGGGTTGGTTGGCGTGACGGCGTTCACTGCCGGGTTGATCTGGGTACGGGACTGAACCAGTTTGCGGGCCGGTTTTCCGTTTGTAGACTCTTCCGCTTGACAGAGTTAGGTGCTACGTTTCAAGTATGTAGGTCGCGGGCACGAATCGCCTGCGACAAAAACCGCCCCACGGAGGAGGGTTTCCATGACCGCGTTACGGACACCTCGATCGCCGGAACTTACCTCGCGTGGGGCGTGGGGGCGACGCGCGCGGCTCGCGGTGCTGGTGGCGTTCCCGGTTGCTCTGCTTGGTTGCGGCTCGGTCGTCCCACCCGGCGCGGACTCGTCACCGCACTCCACAAACGGCGCGAATGACCCCGCGTGGGTTACGGGCCGGGCGCAACTGCCACCGCCCGAAGCCGATCGCATTAACTACGACGAACACACACGCACGCTCACGCTCTACGACCTGCCCGGTAACGACCGCTGGATGGTGCAACTTCCGGGCGAAGAATCTGGGCGTCCCGCGACCCCGCAGCACCGAATCCCGGCCGACACCGAGTTGTCGAAGGTGAAGGTGTACTACGCTCGCCCCGGCGTGAAGCCGTCCACTCCGGTAAGCGTCAAGCAGATCCGCGACAGCGGACACGCTCACAGCAGTCTCGCGGGGTTGCGGTAAGTGCGAATGCCGTGAACGCTCCAACACGCAAGTTGTTGGTTTTAGCCCCGAAGGGGCTAAAACCAAACCACGGCTCTCGCACTCATTTCTCCTTACCGTACAGTTTCTTCCACTGCTCCTTTTCCTTCTCGCGGTCGAGGAACGGCACGCCCTTCTCCATCCATTCCGGTGCCGGCTTGTCCTTCAGATGGCACTCGAAGAACTGGAACATCCGCATCGCGAAGTCGCGGGCTGCAGCGCGCTTCGCCAGGTTGTGCGGCTCGCCGTTGTAGTTGAGCAGGTACACCTCCTTGCCAAGCCGCCGCAAAGCGAGGAAGTACTCGATGCCCTGATACCACGGCACCGCGTCGTCCTGGTCGTTGTGGATCATCAACAGCGGCGTCTGCACGCGGTCCGCCATGAACACCGGCGAGTTCTCGATGTATCGCATCGGGGCTTCCCATAGAGTCGCCCCGATTCGGCTCTGCGTCTTCTCGTACTGGAACTGTCGCGGTAAGCCGCTGCCCCACCTGATGCCGTCGTAGGCGCTCACCATATTTGAAACCGGCGCGCCCGCGACCGCGGCCTTGAAGCGGTTCGTTTGCGTGATCATGTACGCGATCTGGTAGCCGCCCCACGACTGCCCGTTGATGCCGATCGCGTTCTCGTTCACGCAACCCTTATCGACCACGGCTTGAATCGCGGGCAGCACGCACTTGATCGCGCTCGGACCGGGGAAGCCGATCTTGTACGCGATGTCCGGCATCAGCACGAGGTAGCCGTTGCTCGCGTAGAACGTCGGGTTGATGACCTGCCCGCGAACCACATTCGGCACGCGGAACTGGTGCAGGTTCTCCGACAACCGCTCGTAGATGTACACCACCATCGGGTACTTCTTCGACGGGTCGAAGTTCTCCGGCTTGATGAGGATGCCTTGCAGCGGCGTGCCGTCGGTGCTGCTGTACTTGACCAACTCCGCCTTGCCCCAGTTGTAATCCTTCACCCGCGGGTTGATGTCGGTCACGCGTTTCAGTTCGTGGAAGTCCGGCGTGGTGGCGTAGTAGTCCGGGTACTGCGAGAACGTTTGCACCGTGAGCAGGTACACGTCGGCGTCCTTCGCCTTCGTCGGGTTCCCATAGGCGCGTGCGCCCATCAGGAGCATCTTTGGGTTCGAGCCAGGTTCGAGCCGGTAGAAACCCGTATCGCGTGTGGTGAGGTTCTCGGCACCGAGCAGATGCGGTTTGCTCAGGTCGACGGTGCGCTCGATCGGCGTGCGATCGTCCGGGCTACGCGGCCTCAGTAGCGTGAAGCGAAGACCCTGTGTGCGGCCGATCTTCGTGAGGTTCTCCGCGTTGCTGCCGTCGACCGCGATCTTCCAGATGTCGTACCGGTCGCTGACCAGCACGCTCTTGCCGTCGGCGGTCCACTGCACGCCACCGTAGGGCGGGGCGGTACTGGGCGAATCGTGATCCTCCTCGAAGAACTTCACGGTGAGTTTGGAGGTGAGGTTTACCTTCTTGCCCTCGGGGACGGAAACCGCTGACCAGTCCTTGCCGTCGAACGACAGCAGGTACTTCCCGTTGGGCGAGAGGGTGAACCCGATGGTGCTCGCGGTCGCGAGCGGCTGCGTCACTCCCGAGCGGATGTTCACGAGCGCGTAGTCGGTGGGCACCGGGAACGCGTAGCCGGTCATGTGCTTGTACTTGCGGTTGTCCGTGCTCACCGCCCAGTCGCCGGGGCCGGGCTGTACGGTCACGTCGGCGTCTGAGAGGTGGCGGAACTGCTTCGTGTCGAGCAGAAACACCGCGCCGAACGTGCGTGCGCGGTCCTGCGCGGCCTGGAGTTTTTGCATCGGTTGAAGCGCGCCGTCTTTCCAGTGCCACAGATCAAGTTGGATGTCGTCAGGCGCGGTCGGTCCAGTCGGACGTGGCCGTTCAGGCGCGGTCGCGACGTAGATCTTGGTTCCGTCCTGCGAGAAGCTCAGCGCATTGCTCGTGAGCGTCCAGCCCTTCTTCAAGCCGGGCGTGTCAGGCCCGAGTACTTCGGTGACCGCGTCCGGCACCGAGGGCGCTCTGGCCGCGACTACGGGGGCCACGAGCGCGCCGAACCCGCCGACCGTGCCGAGCGGAACACGCGCGATGGGCTTCGATTCGGTTTTCGCGTGGCGGTCCCACACGAACACGCGATACTGCGCCGGAGGTGGCGGGGTCGGTGCGGCGCCGATGGATGTGCCCACCGGTGTGCCGGCCGGGTGTGGGGCCGGCGCGAGCGTTGCCGAGGGAATCTGGCTGTCGTCGTAGAAGAACGCGAGCTTGTTCTGCTTCTCGTCCCAGGTGAGGCTCGAATACTTGCCCACGCCGGTCCTCAGTGGCGAACCGCCGGTCCCGAACTTCGGGTTCAGCGTGTAGACGCCGTTCTTTACTTCGGTCTTCGATGACACCATGTACACGAGCGTCTTCTCGTCGGCCGAGAGGCTGTACTCGGTCACGTTGAGAATGGTGCGGTCGGTCGTACCAGAGAGGTCGCGGAGGAAGAGATCAGAGCCGTAGCTCGTCGTTTGGACCGGCGGCGTCGTGCCCGGAATCGGGAACCCGCCCTTCTTCCCCTTGACCGGCGGTCCCGTTGGCTCCTTCGTGTCGCCCTTGCCCAGTTCGGGTGTCGTCGATTTGCGGTAAATGAGGAACCCGTTGCCTTCGCCGCCGACCTGGAAGGAACTGGCACCCGCGATGCGATCCACCTCTTTTCCGCTCGGCAGGTCGATTATCGCGAGCGCGGCTTTCGGATAGTCTTCGGCCTTCAACTTGTCGGCCTTCGCTTTCTCCAGTTCCGCCCGCGTCGGCGTGAGTGGGATCAGTACCTTCTTGCTATCGGGCGTGAATCGCGGGCTAGTGCCGAGTGCCGCAAATCCAGTAGCGGCACCACGCGGGAACTTGAACTCCTTGCCACTCGCGACGTGCCGCACGACGACTTCGCCGTCCGCGCCTTCGGAGCCGATGAGGTACGCGACGTACTGCCCGTTGCGCGAGAGTGTGACCCCGCTGGCGGTGCGCCAGATGTCGTACTCCGCGTACGTGAGTACCTTCTTGTTGGTGGGCTGTGCCGAGAGCGGACCTGCGGACGCGACGAGTAGCCCAAACAGGGCAATCGCCGCGATCCCGCGCGAACGTGGGTACGCGAATCGCAGCATGGGAGAACCTCTTTTGGAGCGACAGCAAGGCAGTAGCGTTAGGTTTATCGCGAAGGGATGGTCGGACGCCAGCAGTTTTTCCCAACCTCGCCCAATTGCCCCACCAGCAGAGTCGATTCAACCGGCAGGGTAGCTTTCTCCGGCGCAGTCGTCTGTATCATGAGGTAGACGCGAAGCGAACGTGGTCTTATTCTTCGCCCTCTCACGCGAGGGGAGAGGGCAGAGATAACAGCAGGTGCCGGTCCGCGCCTTCGCGGCGCGATCAGGGAGTAACATGACCGACCCGGCGACCATTGAGAAACTCCGGCCGAAGCTCGACCCGTTCTATCGGGCGGTCGAAAGCGTTCTCATCGGCCAGCGTAAACTGATCGACGGGCTGCTTATCGGGTTGCTCACCGACGGGCACGTGCTCCTTGAAGGCGTGCCGGGCCTCGCGAAGACGCTCGCAGTGCGCACCGTCGCGAGCGCGCTGCACCTCAGGTTCTCACGCATCCAGTTCACGCCGGACCTGCTTCCCGCAGACGTGATCGGTACGCAGATCTACAACCCGCGGACCGGTGAGTTCACCGTGAAGCAGGGGCCGGTGTTCGCTAACGTAGTCCTGGTAGACGAGATCAACCGCGCCCCCGCGAAGGTGCAAAGCGCGCTGCTCGAAGCGATGGCCGAACGCCAGGTCACCATCGGCGAGAACACGCTGAAAGTGCCGCGCCCGTTCTTCGTGCTCGCGACCCAGAACCCCATCGAACAAGAGGGAACGTACCCGCTGCCTGAGGCGCAGGTCGATAGGTTCATGCTCAAGGTGGTGATCGACTACCCGAGCCGCGCCGACGAACTTGCGGTTTTAGATCGCATGGGCGGGTTGGCGACGTCTGTGGACATCGCGCCGGTGCTCGAAGCGACTGAGTTGGAGGTGTTGCGGCAGGCGGTGGATTCGGTATACGTCGATGCGAAGGTGAAGGAGTACATGATCGACGTGATCCGCGCCACGCGCAAGCCCGCGGACTACGGACTCGACATGACCGGCCTCATTCAGTTAGGCGCGAGTACGCGGGCCGCGATCGCGCTGCTCCGCGCCGCAAAGGCGCATGCGTTCCTGGCGGGCCGCGGGTACGTGACGCCGGAAGACGTGAAGACCGCCGCACCGGACGTGCTGCGGCACCGGCTCGTGATCTCATTCGAGGCGGAAGCCGAAGACCTGCGCCCCGAATCGCTGGTGAAGCGAGTGCTCGATCGGCTGCCGGTGCCGTAAAAACGGGCCACGAACCGTATGGTTCGTCTCTTCGTTTTCCCCTCTCCCCTTGCGGGAGTGGGTCGCCGCGCTTCGCGGCGGGGTGAGGGGCGAAACGATAACCCTCAGAAGCCGCGACCCCTCACCCATCTCGCAAAGCCTCGGCACCCTCTCCCGCAAGGGGGAGAGGGAAAAGACAAAACCCGCGATCAGGTGACTGGGAATCCCCATGCAACAAGTTCTGTTCACGATCCCGCTCTTCAAGAACTCGTTCCCGCCCGACGGAATCCCGATGTATGGGTTCGGGGCGATGCTGTTCGTGTGCTTCATCGCGGTGACCGTATGGGGGTCGCGGCGCGCCAAGAAGACCGCCAACATGCCGCCGGAGCGGTATCAGGATCTGGTCATCTGGCTGTTCGTGTCCGGGATCGTCGGCGCCCGTGTCCTGTACATGATCCAGTATTCGCACCACTTCCCGGACCAGAGCATCGCCGGCCTCGCGGGTGCGTTCTTCAAGATCTGGGAAGGCGGGATCATCTTCTACGGTTCCGCGCTCGGCGGCGTACTCGGCTACGGCCTCTTCTACCACTTCATCCTGAGGCGTCTCGACGTGTCGGGGTGGCGGCTCGCGGACTCGGTCGCGCCGCTGCTGGCGCTGGGTCTCGCGATCGGCCGCATCGGGTGTTACCTCAACGGCTGCTGCTGGGGGCAAGTCGCGTGCGAGGAGTGCCGCACGGTGCCGCTCGGCGCGGCGCACTTCCCCTTATTGCCGGCGCACGCGAGGCCACTACTCGTGCGTGATGAACACCTCCAGACCACGACCGGGTTCACGCTCGAACCGCGGCAGCGTAGTAACGTGCTCGAAGACCCGCGTGCGGTCGTGGCGAAGGTTGAAACTGGGTCGCCCGCGGCGAAGGCCGGCATCAAGCCCGGCGACCGCGTGATCGGTGTGGATGGCGAGCCGAACTACATCGTGATCGACCTCGGCGGCGCAGAAGAAAAGGTGCAGCCGGCCGCGAAGGCGCTTGAGGAGAAGGGCGCGAGAGTAGTGACCGGCCCCGGTGGGAAGCCTCGCGCGCTCTTCGACTCACACGAGAAGTACAAGGACGCGCGGTTTTCGGTTCCAGACGGCGTCGGGCTTGACTTCCACGTCCGCGACTACCTCGAAGTGCTCGCGAACGAGTGGCCCCGGGGCCGTTCGGCACTGACGCTCACAGTCGAACGCGGCGCCGAGAAACCGGAGACCATGCGGTTCGCGCCCACGACCGTCGGGTTGTACCCGACGCAACTCTACGAAACGGTGAGCATGGGTCTGCTCATTCTGCTACTACTCGCGTACTACCCGTACCGCCGGCACGACGGTCAGTTGATGGTTTTGCTCATGGTCGGCTATTCGGCGCACCGGTTCATCAACGAGTCGCTCCGCATCGAGCCGACCATCGGCGGCGGCTTGACGCTCTCGCAGTGGGGCAGCGTGGTGATCTTCGTCGCGGCCGTGGGAATCGAAATCTACCTGCGGCGCACGATGCCGACGCCCCCAGAACCGCTGCCGCCGCCGAAGGAGCCGGTCACGCCCGCTGCGGCAATGCCCGCGGTGACCATTGCGGTCCCGGGAACCACGGAAGCCAAAACGGGCGCGTGAACATGGCCAAAGCAGTTCGCATCGCGCTGTTCGTTTGCGACTCCCTCGCGAAAGCGGAGGCCGCGTGTACCGCGTTCGACACGACCGCGACGAAGCTCGGAATGCCGTGGCGTGGCGCGACGGTCGCGCCGGTGGCGATCGCGGGTGTGGAGGTGATCGTTCCGCTCGACACCGTGGTGCCGGATGGCTGGACCGGGCGCGTCGAGAAGTGGGCTGCGGGTGATCTGGATGCCGCCGCGGCCGGTCTGATCGCGCGCCTTCTCGGCGGCAGCGACAAAGAGTTACCGCCCAGACCCGCGCCACCACCGCCACCGAAGAAGGTTCACACGGTGAAGCTCAGCCGCGAAACCGCGGGGCGAAAAGGAAAGGGCGTCACGGTGGTGTCGGAATTGCCACTGAACGAGGACGCGCTGAAGGAACTGGCGACGCTGCTCAAGAACAAGTGCGGCACCGGCGGCACCGCGAAGGACGGCCGCATCGAGATCCAGGGCGATCATCGTGACAAGCTCGCGCAGGAACTGGAGAAACTCGGCTACAGGGTGAAGCGCGCCGGCGGTTAGGCGAACCCCGCCCGCAAGGGCGGGGTTCGCTTCACTCCGCCGTCGCCAATTCAAACAAGTGCCGCGCCGCCCTTCCGCTGATCGCGCCGTGTTTCAGCAGTTCCGCGACGATCAACTCTACCGCCTTCCAATTGCCCTCATCCGCGAGAAGATACTCGACCTTGTCCAGCATCCGTTGTTCGTACCGTTCGACCTGCCGCTCCGACTTGCGTTCCAGTGCGAGTCGGCGCACGAATCGCAGGTCTTGCGTGGCCTCGTCCATCGCGTAGACGCCACTGTGTCGGGCTTCCGCGGCCATCCCGCCCAACGCGATGAGTATCTCG
Source organism: Planctomycetia bacterium (assembly GCA_005772955.1). Lineage (GTDB taxonomy): Bacteria > Planctomycetota > Planctomycetia > Gemmatales > Gemmataceae > Gemmata. The sequence goes on along the minus strand of SXID01000149.1, from coordinate 93,015 downwards.
CGTTCGACCCAGTCGTCGGTGGTTTTCGCGCTCTTGCCGAATCGCACTTCGCCCATCCGCTCGCGGTTCGGCAGCGCGCTCACTTTGTGGATGGTGCGGCCGAGCACCAGCGCGATCACCGCGTGCCCGGCCTCATGGTACGCGGTCACTTCGTCGTGCGTTTGCTCCATGCTTCCACTTTACGCGCCGCGGTGCGGCGAAGAAAGTCAGTTCGATCAGCCCATTGACGCGGCGGCGCCCACCGCGACAATTGGCGTGTCGCGCCCGTGCGGCCACGCCCGTTCTCCCTCCCAGGTGCATCAATGATCCGTCCGTTGCTTGCCGGCCTGCTCGCCGCTGGCCTCGTCCTAGTTGCCGGCTTTGCCGGTTCGACCGCCCAGGACAAGAAGGAAGAGAAGAAGGAGCCGCCCAAGAAGAAGGAGCGGATCGCGATCGCGGAGCCAAAAGACGCCGTGAAAGACCCCGACTTCGCCATTCAGGGCGAGTACGAGGGCACCATCAAACTCAACTCCGGCGACAAGAGGGTCGGCGCGCACGTGATCGCGAAGGGTTTGGGCGAGTTCGACGTGAAGGTGTACATGGGCGGTCTGCCGGGCGCCGGATCGGACGGCAAGACCTCGCTGAAGGCGACCGCGAAGCGCGACGGCGAGACCGCGGCCGTGACCGGCAAGGATCTGAGCGGGAGCATCGCGGGCGGAAAGTTCACGCTCAAGGATGGCACGAAGATTGAAACGACGCTCACCCGCGTCGAGCGGAAGTCGAAGACGATCGGCGAGAAGCCGCCGGAAGGCGCGGTCGTGCTGTTCGGTAAGGAAGGCGACGAGAAGAACTGGACGGGCGGCAAGATCAAGGAACTCTCCGACGGCAAGTACCTCGACGTCGGCGTGAAGAGCAAGGCGAAGTTCGGCGCGTTCAAGGCGCACGTGGAGTTCCGCCTGCCGTGGATGCCGAACAGTGCCGGCCAGGGTCGCGGGAACAGCGGCGTGTACTTCCAGGACCGTTACGAGTGTCAGGTGCTCGACAGCTTCGGGCTCAACGGCGAGAACAACGAGTGCGGCGGTATCTACACGCAACACAAGCCGAGCGTGAACATGTGCCTCCCGCCGCTGGTGTGGCAGACCTACGACATCGAGTTCACGCCGGCCGCGTTCGGCGCCGACGGCAAGAAGACCAAGAACGGCCGCGCGACGGTTTACCACAACGGCGTGAAGATTCACGACAACATCGAGTTCCCGAAGGAGTGCCCCGGCGGACAGCCCGAGAACGCGATGCCCGGGCCATTCCAGTTCCAGAACCACGGCGACCCAGTGGTGTTCCGCAACGTGTGGGTTGTCGAAGTGAAGTGACCGCATTCCGCCGAAGTATTTCCCCCGAAGGGGTTGTATCCAAAGCCCAGGGTCAATGCGCTTCGCGGCGCTACCCTGGGGCTGGGACCGCAAAGCCGACGAAGACCGCGATAGCATCCATGAATTTCCGCATTCCGATCTACGTGTTCCGACACAAGGGCGGCTACACCGCGCCCACTGCAACGCGCGATCGAGCGCGAGGTAGTCGCCCCGCTGGCGCGATGGTTACTGGCGAACGAGGCGCGAAGGAAAAACGATCGAGGCGGATTGGAAAGAGGGAACTTGCTCGTTCCACCAGTTTAGCGGTGGCCCCGCCGGGGCCACGCGCTAAACGAGTTCCTTCGTCACCATCTCCGCAATGCTTCGTCCAATCGCAATCGACGCCGTTGCCGCGGGCGAAGGCGCGTTCAGGACGTGAATCATGCGGTTCGCCTGGCGGATGAAGAAATCGTCCACGAGCTTGCCGTCCGGCGCGACTGCTTGCGCGCGAACACCGGCACCGGCACGAACCAGATCGTGAAACGACACTTCGGGGATGAGCTTCCGCAGTGCGTGCCAGAACGCCCGCCTGCTCGCGGAGCGGTACATCTCGTGCGCGCCGGTCCACCAGAACCGGCGCGCCATCTTCCAGAAGCCGACGTAGCGCGCGAGTTCCAACATGTCGCTTGCGCTGATGTCGCGCAAGCGGTAACCGTCGCGCCGGAACGCGAGGACCGCGTTCGGACCGCACTCGACCCCGCCACCGATCATGCGCGTGAAGTGGACGCCTAGAAATGGCAGGCTCGCGTCCGGCACCGGGTAGATAAGGTGTTTACAGAGGTGCTCGGCCTTCGGCTTTAGTTCGTAATACTCACCGCGAAACGGCACGATCCGCACACCGGGTTCGACGCCGCACAGCCGCGCGACACGATCCGAGTACAACCCGGCACAGTTCACCAACAGTTTCGCGCGAATCGGGCCAGCGGTTGTCTCCGCGTTAATCGCGCCCAGCTCGCGCGTGCAGCCGAGGAACTTCGTGTCGGTGCGAACGCTGCCTCCCGCTTCCGCGATCTTCCGTGCGTATACCTCTGAAACCGCCTTGTAGTTCACGATGCCGGTTTCGGGTACGCGAAGCGCCGCGACACCTCTCACGTGCGGTTCGATCTCGCGCATCTGCTCGGCGCTCAGGCGCTCGATACCACGAAGGCCGTTCGCGGCGCCGCGGCGTTCGAGTTCGGCCAGCGCCTTTACCTCTCGATTATCGGTTGCGACGACGAGTTTGCCGCAACGGTCGTGCGGCACGCCGTTCTCTTCGCAGAACTGGTACATCAGTTCGCGACCCGCGGCACAGTTGCGAGCTTTCTCTGAACCCGGCTTGTAGTAGAGACCAGAGTGAATCACGCCGCTGTTGTGGCCGGTCTGGTGCTGCGCGACGCGGTGTTCGGCTTCCACGACGGTCACCGTCGCGCGACCCGCGAGCGCAAGCCCGGTTCCGAGGCCGACGATCCCGCCACCGATGATGAGTACGTCTGTGGTGTGCATGGGGTGATTATGTGAACACGCGTGAAATCACACCACCCTCCGAGATGTTCGGAATGCGCGCCGTGCGTTACCATTCCACCATGCTGAACGCGAGTCGGTTGATCGGAACACACGACGTGCTGGTTGTCACGCTCGACACGCTGCGTTACGACGTGGCCGCGGACCTGCACGCGCGGTGCCGCACACCGAACCTGAGCGCGATTCTGCCCGCAGGCGGGTGGGAGAAGCGGCACACGCCCGGCAGTTTCACGTTCGCCGCGCACAGTGCGTTCTTCGCGGGGTTCCTGCCCACGCCGACAGCGCCAGGAAAGCACCCCAGACTGTTCGCGCTGCGCTTCCCTGGAAGTGAAACGACCAGTGAAGGAACCGCAGTGTTCGACGCGCCCGACATCGTCGCGGGCTTTCGCGCGAGTGGGTATCACACGATCTGCATCGGCGGTGTGGGGTTCTTCAACCAACTCACGCCGCTCGGCAACGTGCTACCGGGGTTGTTTGACGAAAGCCACTGGTCCCCGGAACTCGGCGTCACCGACTCGCGATCAACCGAGCATCAAGTGAATCTCGCGCTGCGCCGAGTCGCGGAACTTCCGCCAACACAGCGCGTGTTCTTCTTCGTGAACATATCCGCGATTCACCAGCCGAACTGCTTCTACCTGAACGGCGCAACTGACGATACCATCGAGTCGCACGCCGCGGCGCTGGAGTACGTGGACGGCGAACTCGGCCGGTTGTTCGCGGGCCTGCGGAAGCGCGGGCCATGGCTCGCGGTGATCTGCTCGGACCACGGTACCGCGTACGGTGAAGACGGCCACACCGGGCACCGACTCGCGCACCCCGTCGTGTGGGACGTGCCGTACGCGGAGTTTGTGTTACAGCAGGGGAACGAATGATCGCAACGGAACTGCACCCGGTGTTGCAAGGGAGCGCGTATCGCGCGTACGTGTACGCGTACCCGCACAAGACCGCGTACCGACCGTTCACGCCGAAACCGCTGCGCGAGGTGTGGCGAGACGAAGCGCGAACCGGGCTGTTCCTCTATGTTCACGTGCCGTTCTGCACGATGCGGTGCGGGTTCTGCAACCTGTTCACCACCGCGAACCCGAAGCAGAATCTCGTCGCGTTCTACCTCGACGCACTCCGCCGGCAGGCCGAAGCCGTGCGCGACGCGATCCCGGACGCGCGCTTCGCCCGTTTCGCGATCGGCGGCGGAACGCCAACCTTTCTGAGCGAATCCGAACTGGGCGAAGTGTTCGACATCGCCGAGCAAGTGATGGGCGTGAATCCGCACGCGGTCTCGGTCGGTGTGGAGACCTCGCCCGATACGCTGACCGCGGAGAAGGTATCGCTGCTGAAGTCTCGCGCCGTGGATCGCGTGAGTATCGGTGTGCAGTCTTTCATCGAAGCGGAAGCGGCTAACTCCGGGCGCCCGCAATCACGTGCGGACGTTGACACCGCGTTGTCACTGCTCACGCGAGCGAACTTCCCCACACTCAACCTCGATCTCATCTACGGCCTTCCCGGTCAGACGGTCGAAACGTGGTTGTATTCACTCCGGGAAGCGCTCCGCTACGAACCGGAAGAGCTGTACCTGTACCCGCTGTACGTGCGACCGCTGACCGGTCTTGGTCGGTCGCACAAGGCATGGGACGATACGCGGCTAGCGTGCTACCGCGAAGGGCGCGACGTGCTGCTCGCGTCCGGTTACGACCAGGTATCGATGCGGATGTTCCGGCGCGGCGTAAGCCCGCCGGTTGTGCCGAACTACTGCTGCCAGGAAGACGGCATGATCGGCCTCGGTTGTGGCGCGCGGTCGTATACGCGAAGCCTGCACTACTCGCTCGACTACGCGGTTCAGCCCAAGAGCGTGAAGGAAATCATCGCGGACTACCTCTCTCGCACCCGCGACGAACTTCAAACCGCCGACCACGGCTTCGCACTCGACCGCGACGAGCAACAACGACGCTACCTGATTCAGTCGATCCTGAACGTCGAAGGGCTGGACGTGTCCCACTACACCGCGCGATTCGGCACCGAAGCGGTCGACGACTTCCCCGCGTCGCACGCGTTCGCGGAGGCGGGGTTGCTCGCGTTCGGCGCGGGCCGGTGGGTTCCCACGCCGCTCGGACTGGAACGCTCCGACGCGCTCGGGCCGTGGTTCTTCTCGGCCCGCGTGCGCGCGCTCATGGCGGAGTACGAAGCGAAATGAACCTCTCGATCCTCTATCGCGGGCCGCTGTCAAGTTGCAACTACGCGTGCGACTACTGCCCGTTCGCAAAGCGCACCGAAACGAGCGAACAACTCGCGCACGACCGCGAATGTCTGGAACAGTTCGTCGCGTGGGTCGGCACACGCACCGCGGACCGCGTCGGCGTGCTGTTTACACCGTGGGGCGAAGCGCTCGTTCGCAAGTGGTATCAAGACGCGCTCGCGGCACTCACGCAGATGCCGCACGTAACGAAGGCCGCGATTCAGACAAACATTTCGTGCAAGCTCGATTGGGTCGAAGCGTGCGACAAGTCGAAGTTGGCGCTATGGTGTACGTTCCACCCGTCCGAAACGACCCGCGACCGGTTCCTCGCGAAGTGCCGCGAACTGATCGCTCGCGGCGTGCGGTTCAGCGTGGGCGTGGTTGGGTTGAAGGAGCATCTCGCAGAGCTCGCCGCACTTCGGAGCGAGTTGCCGCGTGACGTGTACCTCTGGGTGAACGCCTTCAAGCGGGGAAGCAACCCCTCCCCAACCCCTCCCCTAAGAAGGGAGGGGCTTCAGACTTCTGCTCCCCCTCCCTTCTTAGGGGAGGGGGTTGGGGGGAGGGGTTCTTCGCCTTACTACACGCCGGAAATGATCGACTCCCTCACGCGGATTGACCACTTGTTCCCGTTGAACAATGAGTACCACGCGAGCCGCGACCAACCGTGCCGAGCCGGGAGTAGAGTCATCTCGGTGGACGGCGACGGCACCGTGCGCCGGTGTCACTTCATCAAGGAACCGATTGGCAACATCTACGACACCAACTTCGAGGCGTGTCTGCAAGAGCGGCTCTGCACGAACGACACATGCGGGTGCCACATCGGGTACGTCCACCTGAACCGGTTGAAGCTGTACGACACGTTCGGCGCGGGTGTGCTCGAGCGCATCCCCGACGGCTACCGCTAGAAGCGAGGTGTCACATGCGCGAAGCATTCGAGAACTCACTGGCCGCGAACCCGGACGACCTCGCGGGGTGGTGCGCTTACGCCGATTACCTCGCGGAACAAGACGACCCGCGTGGTGAGTTCATGCAAGTTCAGCTTGCCCTCGAAGACGGTTCTCGCTCAATGGATGAGCGTGACATCCTCAAAACGCGTGAAGCCGAACTGCTTGTGGCGCACGAACGCGAGTGGCTCGGCGACCTCGCACCGCACTTACTCGACCGCGACGATTCGGGACCGCGGGCCGAACACTGGTGGGCACGCGGATATCTCACCGAACTGCGCGTCGAGTGGCTGACCAACCGGTTCGCGCAAGCGCTGACCGCGGCACCGGTCACGCGGACACTCCGCGCGCTGCGGATCGAAGGGCAGACGCCCCGTTCGACGTTCGTCACGGACACGCCACCGCAGGCACCGCTCCCGCCCGGTGCGACGGCACACGAGCCGTACTTCGAGCTAATCGGTGCCCCGTGGCTCGCGACGCTGCAATCGTTTCAGGTCGGCGAATCCGGCGGCGACTCCGACGATGCCCAGACCGATGTTCGCATGCGCGCACCAGGCCTCGAACACCTCGTCGCCGAGATGACACGCGTCGAAGAACTCCAGTTGTTGTGTCGGGGGTACGACGCAGGCACGTTGTTCGCATTGTCCAGCCTCACGAACCTCCAGGTGCTCCGGGTCGTCGGGTTTGGCGACGGGGGTGACGGCCCACCGATCCCGCTCGGCGAGCTGGCGCGCAACCCAGTGCTGGCGAACCTCACGCATCTGTTCGTTCACCCGAACTCGACCGGCTGGAATTACCTGCCGCTCGCGCAGGTCCGCACGCTGGTCAACTCGCCGTGGCTGAAGAGTCTCACGCACCTGCAACTGCGGCTCTCGAACATGGGCGACGACGGAGCCACCGCGATCGTCGAATCCGGCATCGTGAATCGCCTCGGCCGGCTCGACCTGCGAAACGGCACCATTACCGACCACGGCGCGCGGGCGTTCGTCGCGTGTGCCGCCGCTAAGGAACTGCGCCGGCTCGACCTGTCGCGCAACGCGGTCACGCACGTGGGCTTGAACCTGCTCACACGCGCCGGCGTGAACGCGGTGGCGAAGACTGTGGCGAGTCGGCGCGAACTGGATGCTCACGAAGCGAACGTGCGCAACCACCGCGGCCGATACGACCCGGACGACGAAGGACGCGAAGGCGACTGGGAGTGATATCACCCGAACCACTTACCATTGGAGAATTGCCCGATGCGAACGTTTCAGTTTAGTGACGCGAAGAGCCACAAGTTCTGGAACATTGACGTGCAGGGGAACGCCTTCACCGTGACGTACGGGAAGATCAACACTGCGGGTCAGGCCCAGACGAAGACCTTCGGCAGCCCCGCCGCGGCGCAGGCCGAAGCGGACAAGCTCATCAAGGAGAAGACCAAAAAGGGTTACACCGAGACGACACCCAAAGCGACCGCGAGCGACGCGGAAGCGTTCGAGACGGCGCTCCGCGCGAACCCGCACGACCTTGCGGGGTGGTGCGCGTTCGCGGACTACCTCGCGGAACAAGGCGACCCACGCGGCGAGTTCATGCAAACGCAGATCGCGCTCGAAGACGAATCGCGACCAAAGGCGGAACGCGACGTTCTCAAGAAGAAGGAAGCCGCGCTGCTCAAGAAGCACGAGAAGGAGTGGGTCGCCAACTGGGCGCGGGATCTGGCTGGGACCGAAGCGGACTACGGCCAGGTCGATTCCACGGGCGGGAAGCCGTATGAGTTCCAGCGCGGCGTGGTGACGACCATCCACGTCGGCTCGCTCACGGTGGTCCGCGCCCGCGCGATCGTCGCGGCCACCGACGCGAAGTTCGTGCGGAACCTGTTCGTCGGCGCGATCGCAGACGATGAGGAGGACGAGGAACCGGCGGCCGGTCCGGACATCCCGGCTGAAGCGGAAGAGTACCAGGGCCAGTACCCGCTGCTGCGCTGGAAGCAACTCAAGTACATCCGCCGGTTCGGGTGGGGTTGGCCCGCGGACGAGAACTACGGCGACTGGGCCAGCCACAGTTGCCACATGCCCGGCGAGCACGTCTACGACTTCGTGAAGCAGATGCCGGACGTCGAAGAACTGCGCATCTTCGCCCACGTGCGCGACGCGAAAAAACTCGTCGCCCTGCCGATGCCGAACCTGCGTGTGTTCGAGTTGTACCACGGGTGGAGTTACCCGCTCGACAAACTGGCGAGCAACACGTCGCTCACGAACCTCACGCACCTTCACTGCCACCCGCACGGGTTGGAAGACGACAACCCGCCGTACATTCGGCTCGCGGGGCTGAAGGCCGTGTGCCGGTCGCCGCACCTGAAGAAGCTCACGCACCTGCGTCTGAGGCTTACCGACTTCGGCGATAAGGGCGCGGAGGAGATCGTGTCATCGGGCATTCTGAAACAACTCAAGGTACTCGACCTGCGCCACGGGTGCATGAGCGACAAGGGCGCGAAGGCGCTGGCCGCGTCGCCCGATCTGAAGAACCTCACGCTCCTCGACGTGTCCTTCAACGCACTCACGAAAGAGGGCATCGACGCGCTCAAGGCGACGGGCGTTCCACTCGCGGCAAACCACATGCACACGGACACCGCCTACGACCCGGACGACTACCAGGAATACCTCGCCCACGGAGACCCGGAGTGACCGCGCTCCGCTACGTGCTGATCGCGAACCCGGGCACGAAGCGGTGCGAGATGTACCGCGCGGAGTTGGGGGCGTACTGGGCTGCGCGCGGAACCACACCCGAACTGGAAGTGGTCCCGTGGGTCGAAGTGATCGCGCGCGACGGCAACCTCGACGACCTACGCGCGTTCGACAAGCCCGCGATCGTGCGGATGGAATCGCCCGGCAAGAATGACGACGCCACGCGTTTGCTCCTCGAAGCCGGGGCGAGAGATGACCCTTCGGAGGCTCCACGCGACTGGCGTGCATTGGAGTTACCGAAGGGTTTGCTCGTGCGGCCGGGGTTGCTGTATCACGGCTTCCACCGCGTGCTCCGCGGGCTGCGTGCGTCGTTCGATTCGCGACCGCAGTTGAAGCCGACCGCGTGTCCGTTGGCGGTCGCGGAGATGTTCGACAAGATCGCGACCGCCGAAAAGATTGGCACCGCCGGTGTGCCCGTACCGTTGATGCTACCGTCGGAAGTCGACACGCTCGATATTCTTCACGACCTCGCTCGCGCGTTCGACTGGCCGACTGCATACGTCAAACTCAATACCGGCTCGTCCGCGACCGGGATTGTGGTTTTCCACCAGGCGCCAGATGCGAGGCAATACGGCGACACCACGTTGGCGGCTATCGATGGCGCGTTCTACAACTCGCGCCTCGTCCGGCGTGTCACCGGTCCCGACCTCGATGCGGCCGTGCAGTTCGTCCTGAACGAAGGTGCCGTCATCCAACAGGGCATTCCGATCGCGCAAGTGGACGGCCAGAACTTCGACATCCGCGTGGTGTGCATCTACGGGAAGCCCGCGGCGATCATTTTCCGGTTAAGCCCGCACCCGATGACGAATCTGCACCTCGGCGGGCGGCGTGGCGACTACGATCGGTGCCGCGCCGCGATCCCGACACGCGAATGGCTCGACGCGCTCGACCACTGCGCCGAAACCGCCGAGCAATTCGACTCCGCCATCGCGGGTGTGGACCTGCTCTTCGAGCGCGGGTTCCGCCGGCATTACATCCTCGAAGTGAACGCGTTCGGCGACTTCTTCCCCGGCTGGACCGACGCGCGCGGCCGTTCGGTTCACGCAATGGAGATCGAGGAAACGGCCGAGAGGTTTGCACCGGGATAGTTGTTGCCGCGCGCACCGCGAACCGCGATACTACCCGTGTTCGGGCTTCAACCCGCCTCGCACTCAGATTACCTTCCCACCACCCGCCTGAACACCACCTGGAGAACCGCAATGCTCGTCCGTCGTCTCGTGGGCACCGGCCTCGTGCTGGCGCTGTGTATCGCCGCACCCCTCGGCGCGCAAGAACCGAAAGATAACCCGGCCGCGAAGGCGCTCAATCGCGACATTGCGCGGCACAAGCAGTTCCTCAAGGTCGTGGAGAAGGGCGAAGGCGACGTGATTTTCCTCGGCGACTCCATCACGCAGGGCTGGGAAGGCGCGGGCAAGAAGGTGTGGGCCGACAACTTCGCCGCGTTCAAGCCGGTCAACCTCGGCATCGGCGGCGACCAGACCGGGCACGTGATCTGGCGGATCACCGAGGGCAAGGAGATCGACCCGCTCAAGCCGAAACTCGCGGTCATCATGATCGGCACGAATAACGGGCACACGCCCGAGCAGGTCGCCGGCGGCATCAAGGCCATCATCACCGAACTTCAGAAGCAGAAGCCCGACATGAAGATTCTGCTCCTCGGCGTGTTCCCGCGGGCCGGCGGCATCGGCAAAGAAGACACCGTCGCCCCGAAGGAGAAGCTCAACCCGAAGATCAAGGGCATCAACGACATCATCTCGAAGTTCGCAGACGACAAGAAAGTGTTCTACAAGGACATCGGCGCGAAGTTCCTCAACACCGACGGCGGCCTCGAAAAGAAGGTGATGCCCGACCTGCTGCACCTCAGCGAAGCCGGTTACAAGATTTGGGCCGAAGCGATCAAGGAAGACATCGCGAAGTTGGTGAAGTAAGCGAGGCAGAGATCGGAAGACAGGTGAAGCCGTGTCCTGTTTTCAGCCCGCTCCGAGGGCTGAAAACCAGGACGCGTACCCATGCCCCTCCCCACTTCTCCCCTTCTCCGCTTCGCTTGCAAAGCGGGTGGAACCAAAGAGCAATCATTACTTCCCGAAACAAACCACGAACGCCAGCGCGACGGTCGCGGTCGCGAACACTGCTGCTGCACCCATTCCCGCGATCGCGCGCCGCTTCCACCGTTGGGCCTGCGCGAGCGCGTCGGCGAGTGTGATCGCGTCTTCAAGAGCGGGGGCCACCTCCAACCCCCCGGTGCTTTCTTGAACGAGCACGGCCGCGAGTGGCGGCAGATTCCCAGACGCGCGGCCGTTGCGGTCCGGCGTGTCCACGAACGGCAACAGCACTTGCACCACTTCGGCCGCTGTCTGGTAGCGAGCGTCGGGGTTCTTCGCCAGCATCTTCTCGACGACGTGAGATAGCGCTTTGGGAACGTCTCCACAGTGGTCGTGCGCCAGCGGAACAGCCGACAACTGGTGCGCGATCATCTTCGCCGCAGTGGTGCCGATGAACGGCGGCCGACCGGTGAGCAGGTGGTAGAGCGTCGCGCCGAGGTTGTAGATGTCGGCCCGGTGGTCGGCGGCGGCACAGTCGCGGAGTTGCTCCGGGGCAACGTAATCGGTCGTGCCCATCACGCCGCCGTTGTGCCGTTCGAGCCTCGTACCCGAGTCCTCGAAGAACTCCGCGAGTCCGAGGTCGAGAACCTTCACGATCCCGTCGCGGCCGACGAGCAGGTTCGCGGGCTTGATGTCGCGGTGGGCGACGCCCTTCCCGTGCGCGTGTTGAAGACCAGCCGCGACCTGCACCGCGTAGCTCACGGCCTCGCCCACGGGCAACCGGCCGCGTGACGCGAGCAACCGGTCGAGCGTGTCGCCGTCGATGTACTCCAGCACCAGGAAGTGTGTGCCCTTGTCGCACGCCACGTCGTAAGCGTGGACGATGTTCGGGTGGTCGAGCGTCGCGGCCGCGCGGGCTTCCTTGTAGAAACGGTCCACGTTGGACTGGTCGCGGGCTTGCTTGACGGGAAGCACCTTGAGCGCGACTCGCCGACGCAGTGCGGCGTGTTCGGCGAGGTACACGATGCCAATCCCACCGGCCCCGATCTGGTTCAGGATGCGGTACGGCCCGAGTTTGAACCCCTTGTGCTTCCCTTGCAGAATGAGCCGCGCCTGGAACGGCGTGAGGATACCGGCCTGGATGAGCCGGGTCGCGGTGTCCGACGCCGTGGGCGGTAGCGTCCCGGACTGGGTGAGGAACCCGGCGAGCGCGTCGTCATCCGCGATCTCGGCGCGACGCACGAGCGCGAGAACGGCATCGCTGGTACGGGGTGGTTCGGGCATTCCGGGGCACCCTGAGATGACAATCGCCGCGCGAGTGATGTCCGACTTTCGCGCTTGGGGGAGATGGTAGAACCCACGCGAAAAACAGCCAACCCACGCGGCACGTTAAGCGAGTATCGGCGGGCTGAATGTGAGGCCCGCAACAAAAGGCAGGATGACAGAACCGCAAGTCGGTGTCAAACGTTAGATGTGAGAACCGCCGACTTTCCTCTTCGGCGTCCATCGCCGCGTCGAGAGTACAGTCGCCGAGTTTGACGGCGAGCAGCACGGCGGCGTGATCACCGCAAGCAGAGCGTCACGGCTCGAACGTGACACCATACCCGCGTAGTTTCTGGACGACGAACGCCTCGTTGAACTCCCAGAGGTCGCCCACATCGAGTTCCCGAGTGGCGCCGTCCTTGAGGCGGAGGGTCCACACGCGCATTGTGGAGGCGCCCTCCGGCACCTCCCGGATCGAAACGGACCGCACGTCCGCGTACCGGAATCCCTTGACCGTTGGCGCGAACCAGAACCCGGTCTTCTGGGTGATCTCGGTCGGGGTGATCGCGACCGTGTCGAGGTACATGCCGGGGAGAACAAGTCCGCCGAGCAAAACCGTTCCGCAGAGGACGATGGCCCCCGCAATGCGGGTCCGGCGGAAGTAACCGAGCGCAGCACCGGTCGCGAGACCGCCCACCGGGATCAGAATCATGATGAGCCGCGAGGCGACGTTGAACCGGATGACGGCCCAGTCCGGCGTATCTTCGACGGCGTAGCACCCGCCCAAAGAGAGGGCGACCAGCGCAAGGGGCAGCGTGACCGCTCGACGTGTGCGACTGTTCACGCGAACAACTCCCTGATCGGCTTGCCACGCGCGATCGGTAGCGGCCGGTTCAGCTTATCCTTGATCTCCGATTCCGGGTCGATCCCCAGTGCCTCGAACATGGTCGCGGCGAGGTCTTCCGGGCGCGCCTGGCCGGCAGTCGCGTACGCGCCGATCTTGTCACTCGAACCGTACACGAACCCCTTCTTGGTCCCGCCTCCGGCGAGGACAGCACAGTAGCACTGCGGCCAGTGGTCGCGACCGCCGTTGGAACTGATCTTCGGCGTGCGCCCGAACTCGCCCACCCACACCACCAGCGTGTCGTCCAGCATTCCGCGGTCTTCCAGATCGGTGATCAGCGCCGGTAACGTCTGGTCGGTCATGGGCAGTAACTCGTCGAGTCGGGCCGGCACGTCCTCGCCGCGGAAGCCGTGGTAGTCCCATCCCTGTCCCTTCCCGCCAATGGATCGCGCGAAGTACACGTTCACGAACTTCGCCCCGGCTTCCACAACGCGGCGCGCCAGCAAGCATCCCTGCCCGTAAGTGGTGGGGCCGTAGGCGTCGCGTGTCTTCTTCGTTTCTTTCGAGAGGTCGAAGGCCTGTTTGAATCGCGGGCTGGTGAGCATCGCGACCGCTTTCTGATAGCTCTCGTCCAACCCCTGCGCCACGAGTGAAGTTTCGAGCAGATCGGATTGCTCGTCGATCAACTTCAGGATGTCTTTGCGGTTCTCCAACCGCTCGACGCTGAGGTTCTCCGGGAGCGTGAGTTCCGGCAACTTGAAGTCGGCTTTGCTCGGATCCTGGTTCACGAACAGCGGAGCGTGAGACTTGCCGAGGAAGCTCGCGTGTTGACCGGGCGTGATGCTGCCGTCCGCGATGACGTGTGGGTACGCGACGAACGTGGCCGCGCCCTTCGGCGCTGGCGCGAGCTTATCGACGATGGAGCCGTAAGCCGGGAAGAGTTCGAGCGAGTCGCGAAGCCGCTGGTCGTCGGTGGCGGGCGCAACTCCAGTGAGGGAGTAGTAGCCGGCGGAGTTGTGGTTCTTCATCGTGTGCTGCATGCAGCGCACGATTGTGAGCTTGTCGGCTATCGTCGCGATCTTCGGGATGCGTTCCCCGAAGATGATGCCGGGGAGTTTCGTCTTGGTGGCCTTGTACCAGCCTCGAACGTTATCGGGCGCGTCCGGTTTGGGGTCGAACGTTTCGTGTTGTCCCGGCCCGCCCCACTGGTGCAGGAAGATGACCGCCTTTGCCGTTGCCTTGTGGCGGGCCTTCGGCGTTTCCGCCGCCGCCAGGAGTTGCGAGAACGACATACCGAGCAGACCAGCACCGCCGACGCGGAGAACGGCCCGGCGGGCAATTGGCGTTCGTTCGATCACGGCTCGTCCTCGTGTTTTGGCTTTCAGACTGCGGAGAGGGCGGTAGATGTTAGCCCAGGGTGCAGCGCGTCTGCGAGCCAACCCTGGGCCGGGCTCCGCAGGCTACAAATGCGATCATCTCCGCAACAGAAACTCCTTGCTGTTGAGCAGCGCCCACAGCACGTCCTCCCACGCGGCGCGGCGGTCCTTCGCGGCGGCCAACAGTGCGAGCAACTTCTTCGCTTCCACCGGCGTCGGCGGGCGGCACAACGACGCGAGGTAGATCTCGTCGAGCATCTCCGCATCCGTCTTGCCCGCGGAGAGCATCATCCCGACGCGGTTGTCCGCATCGCGCACGAGCGAGTTCATTAGCTCGCCGGTGATGAGCTGGAACGCTTGCAGCAGGCCGGGGTCGTCGTTGCGCTCGCACTCGCACGTGAGCAGTCGGTCTGGTTTGCCGAACGTCTTCAGGAACTTCTCGCCCATGCCAACACCGTCGAATCGCCGCCCGCTCTGCGGTGGGGCCGGGAGTTGGTTCGCGCGCATCCCCAACGGGTAACCCTTGAACTGCACTGGCACGCCGGTCACCTGCGCGAGCGCGTCGAGCAGTTGTTCCGCTTCAAGCGGCACCACCGCCGCGTGCGAGTTGTGAAGTTCGTCGCCCATCGTCGTGCGGTCGCGAACGGTCGCGCTCAGTTGGTACGTGCGGCTCAGCATGATCGTCTTCACCATGCGCTTCAAGCGAAAGCCGCCCTTCGCGAAGTCCTTCGCGAGCCAGTCGAGCAATTCCGGGTTCGTCGGTGGGTTGGTCGCGCGGAAGTCGTCGTTTGGGTCCACAAGTCCGCGACCCATCAGATGGAGCCAGATGCGGTTTACTTGAGCCATCGCGAAGAACGGGTTCGTGGGCGACGCGATCCAGTCCGCGACCGCCGCGAGTCGGTCGTCCGCGTCGCCCATGTTGGGCGTCGGTGCGCCGAGGAATTTCGGCTTCGCGTTCTGCTTGGTTCGCGGGTTCGGCATCTCGCCGGTGCGGTTCTGCCACACGATCTGTTCGCCGACGAACTCGTGCTTGTCGAGGATGTCCTTCCTATTGTTCTCCAGCACGCGATAATCGACGCGCGCGAACAGAGCGCCGAACCCGTAGTAATCGTCTATCGTCCAGCGGTCGAACGGGTGGTTGTGGCACCGCGCGCAGCCGATGCGAGTGCCGAGGAACACCTGCGCGACGGATTCCGATCGCACCAGCGGGTCGCGGATCGCGCGCCAGAAGTTCGCGGGCGGATTCTCGTAGGTGCTGCCACGTGCCGCGATGATGTCTCGCGCGAACTCATTGAGAGGCCGGTCAGCCGCGAGTTGCGCCGTGATCCACCGGTAGAATACCGCAACGCCCTTCTTGTCGAGCGCCTTCTCTTCGTTGCGGAGCAGATCGGACCACTTCTGCGCCCAGAACTCCGCGAACTCCGGTCGCGTGAGCAGCGCGTCGATGAGTTTCTCGCGTTTCTTCGCGTCGATGTCCGCGAGGAATGCTCGCGTCTCCGCTGGTGTGGGTAGAATGCCGCAGGCATCGAGGAATGCACGTCGCAGGAATATGTGATCGGGTGCGAGTTCCGCCGGTTTCAAGCGCAGTTCCTTCAACTGCGCCAACACGAGTTTATCGATCTCGTTGTTAGTGGTGAACGCGCCCATTTCGGGTGCTGGGCGGTCCGGCAGGAAGACGACTCGCACCGGCACGACCTGCGATATGTAGCGCACCAGAAGGACGGCTTCGCCGGGCTGTTCGCGAATCACTTCACCCGCGGCGTTAATCTTCGCGACACCAACTTGTGTGAACTCGAACGCAGAAAGCGGAGTGACGTCGCGTGTACTTCCGTCGGAGAAGTGCGCGATCGCCTTCACCCGAAACCGGTCAGCCGGGTTCACCAGGATCTTGCTCGCGGGCGTGACGGTGAGCTTCGTGAGCGTCGGGCCACCCTGGGTGTCGAACTTGCAGCCGTTCGCAACCCAAGTATTGAGGATCGCATACTCGTTGCTCGTTTTCGAGAACCGCGCCCCGCCCTCGTGCGGAACCTGCGCGGTGGCTTTCTTCAGGATGAGACTTTCGTCGGGTCGAATTGGGTCGGTGCGGCGTGCGAGCATGTCTCGCGTGAGCGCCGCGAAGTCCCCCGCAACGTCTTCGCCTTTCAGCGAGAGTTTGAAGCCGCCCTTGCCGTTGAGGTTGCCGTGGCACGCGCCCGCGTTGCACCCGGCGCGAGTGATGACGGGGAGCACGTCGCGCTCGAACGACACGTCACCTGCTGAGGCGAGCGGGGGGCGAAAGCCCCCTGATGCCGTGAGGAGGAGCACGAGCAGGTATCGACGTGCGGGCATCGGGGCGGACTCCGGCGGAATGTTTCACGTTCCGTTTGAGTGTATCACCCCGGCACCGGAAACTCGAGGGGGGCGCAGGACACGCATTGCGCCACATCTCGGTTTCCGCAGCGATTGTCGAACCGCCGGCGTAAGCCGGCTGGGTTTTTCACCCTCACCCAACCGGCGTACGCCGGCGGTCGACTGGGCCTCCCCAAACCGTGTACTGCACCCCTCCGAGGGGTCGCGGTGCAAACTGGGATAGCACGCCCGAAAGAAAATAAGCTAGTGTATGAAGTAGCCTTTCTACCGCAAGGAAGCGGCCACTTCCTTACTTCCAGGACGGATCCCACACTTCGGAGGGCAAACAACATGCCCGTCGTCCGCACAATTTTCTGGATCGTTCCTGTCGTGTTGTCTGTCGGCTTTGACGCCGCCCCGCTTCGCGGGGGCCCACAGCCACCAAAGCCCCCGGAAGCGAACAAGCCCGTCCCGAGCGTTGAAGCCGAGGTGAAATACGTCGACGACAGCGGCATGAAGCTGAAACTGCTCGACGAGAAACTCGAACTGGTCACGAAGCACGGTGTTCTTCGGGTCGCGGTCGTGGACATCCGGCGCATCGAATTCGCCAACCGCATTTCGACCGCCGACGCCGAGAAGGTGGCCATCGCTATCTCGCAACTGAATCACTCGGATTTCAAGATTCGCGAAGCGGCGACAGAGGAACTGAAAACCCTCCGCGAGCGGGCGTACCCGGCATTGCTGAAGGCGCAGAAGAGCGAAGACCCGGAGGTCGCACGCCGGGCCGAGGAAATCATCACGGTCATCAAGCGCAGGGTGCCGGCCACGAACCTGGAGCAGCGAGACTTCGACGTGATTCACACCGAGGACTCGAAGATCACGGGCAAGCTCTCGGCGGAGATGCTGCGCGTGAGCACGTTCCAGTTCGGCGATCTCCAACTGAAGTTGACCGATGTGCGGACGCTCCGCGCTGGCTCGGGCGCGGTCGTGGAGGAACTGGCGAACGCGGTGCCGGGGCCGGCGCACCTGGCCAACTACCAGAACCAGTTCGGAAAAGAGTTTGTGTTCAGTGTAACAGGTGTGGCGGTGGGCGCGCAGGGAAGTGTGTGGGGCCAGGATGTGTACACGCTCGACTCCAACCTGCAGTCGGCGGTAGTTCACGCGGGCTTCGCGAAGCCGGGCGAAACGGTGGCGGTGCGTGTGCGGATCATCGCATCGCCGCCGGCGTTCGCGGGCACGGTTCGCAACGGCATCACGTCCACTCCGTACACCGTGTATCCAACCGGTGCATACGAGTTCGTGCGGAAGTAGGAGAAAGACCAACCCCCTTCCCTTCAGGGAGGGGGTTGGGGGGTAGGTTCTTCAAGTTCGCCGGGCCGCGACCACGGCTTCATCCAATCGCGACAGGAACCGCGACCGGTCCTTTGCGGTCATTGGTGCGGGCCCACCACGCGCCTCGCCGGTTGCGCGGAGTTCTTCCAGAAGGTCGCGCACCCCAACAGCTTCGCCGATGGTGTCCGCGTTGAACAGCCGCCCCTTCGGGTCGAGCGCGACGGCCCCGTTCGCCACGCACCGCGCGGCGAGCGGCACGTCGGACGTGATGCAAATGTCGGCGGTCCCAATCACGCCCGCGATCCAGTCATCGGCTGCGCCGAACCCGACCTGAACGACCAATTCAAAGAGCGCGTCGGTGGGCACGCGCATGGTGCTGTTCGCGACGACGAAGACCTGCAACGCGTACCGCCGCGCGACTTTGTACACCTCGTCCTTGACTGGGCACGCGTCGGCATCAACGTAGATCGTCAGCATGCACTTTCCTCAACCAAACGTCCCGGAACGCGAGCTGAAATGCCGCGTTGCGGTGCGAAGTCCGGCGCGGGAATTGCTCCCTCCTATTCTGGTCGCCCGAATCGAATACGGGGAGGTTCGCTATGTGGGCGCATGATAGCAGGTCGCACGCCGCGGATGTGGTCGTGACGTTTGAGAATCAGGACGATGCCGACGATGCCGTTTACCTGTTGCGGCTCACGGGTTTTCGTGACCGCCAGATCGGGTACACCGGTCGGCTTCTCAACGGTCACGTCGTGGATCTCTTGGAACGGGACCGCTCGTTCGGTGGTGCGGCTCTGGGAGGTCTCGCTGGGGCCGCACTCGGAGTCGGGCTTGCTCCGGTTCTGGCCTGGTTGATGGCCCCGCCCAGCGGTGTCTACGACCTGTTCGGCCTCGCGGTGACATGCGGTGTGTTTGGTGCGCTGTTCCTCAGCTTCCTCGGCGGGTGTATCGGAATGAGCGTTCCGCGGAGTGGCATGGTCGCCCCAGCCACTGGTTCGACCGACCCGTTTGTCATCGCGGTTGCCGCGGGCACCGCGCACGACCGGGCCGCGGAAATCGTGCATGAGTTCGGCGGCCATGACCTGCCGATGGTAAGCTCTCACGCGGCCTGACCCGCGTTCGATCAAGCCACGCGTTAAGTGGACAATTGGTCTGCTTCGCGTGGCTTATTCCTTATCAAGAATCAGATCGACGACCCAACACCCGCGAACAGGAACTCGGTTCGCGTCGCGGCAGTGCGTGAGGTTGTCGGTGTTGTCGCGGCCCACGTCTTGGAGTGCGTCCGCGAGAATCGGCCTCGCGCCAAAGTCGCGCGACTCGTACATTCCGCGCCAGAGCGAGAGCATCCGACGTGCGCCACGCGGGGCCGAAGGTGATTGGACGGAACGGGTTACCGAAGATGTCGCGCAGAATGGCGGCTTGCAGTGTGTACTCCTCCGTCTTTGCGTCCTTACATGATTGTCGCAAAGTTCGGACGTTCGGGTTCGTGCCTTCCTCTTCGGCGACTCGCCGTTGCGTTGCGTAGACAACGGACCGCCAAGCCTTTACCGCGGAGCGCGGGCCTCTGGCCCACACGCTACCGCTCGATGCGGCGTGAGGAGTAACTCTTGTCGCGATCTGCGTTGTGCAGCGGGCGGGACACCCCGCGCTCCGCGGAGAAGCCCGGGCGACACAGTTGGCCCCCTTTGGCCATCTTTGGCCACCTTCGGCCGCCTTAGAAAAGCCGCTTGTTTCCTCACGTTCGTAGCATCGAATAACGTTCCACGTGGAACATGCGAACACTGTTCCACGCGAGTGGCACCACCGATCAGGATAGATCGCTTTTCCAGGATCGGTATACAATCCGAACCTACCCGGAGACGCTCCGATGCTCGAAGTTGCCGACGCGATCGCGGCCGTTCTCAAACACGCGAAGCCGCTCAAGACCGAAGTCGCCGCGCTCACCACCGCTGCGCTCGGGCAGGTGCTCGCCGCCGACATCGTCGCGGACGTGGACTCGCCGCCGTTCCCCAAGTCGCTACGCGACGGCTACGCGGTGCGCTCCACCGACTGCGCTTCGCTAAACGCGGAACTGAAGGTAGTCGAAGAAGTGCCCGCGGGGAAGATGCCCACGAAGCCCGTCGGGGCAGGGGAGGCCAGCCGTATCTTCACCGGTGCGCCGCTGCCTGACGGCGCCGACGCCGTTGTAATGCAAGAACACGCGCAGGCGTTCGAAGGCGGTCGCGTGAAGATCACCGACACGAACGTGAAGGCGCGTCAGCACGTGTACGCGCAAGGCACCGAGATGAAAGCCGGTGCGGTCGTGCTGTCGCGTGGAACGCCGATCAACCCAGCCGCCTTCGGCGTGCTTGCGAACGTTGGGAAGACCGCAGTCACGGCGTATCCGTTCCCACGCGTCGGCATCATCGCGACCGGCGACGAGTTGGTCGAAGCGAACATGAAGCCTAAGCCCGGGCAGATTCGCAACTCGAACGGCCCGATGTTGACCGCGCAGACGGTTCGCGGCGGCGGGCTTCCGCGGTACCTCGGCATTGCGCGCGACACGCACGCCATCGCGAAATCGCTCATCGCGGAAGGCATCGACGTGTCCGACGTGGTGCTGATCGCGGGCGGCGTATCGGTCGGCGACTTCGACCTCGTGCCCGACGTGCTGAAGGAACTCGGAGTCACGATTCACTTTCGACAGATCCGCGTGAAGCCCGGCAAGCCGCTGCTGTTCGGCACCACGGAGAACGGGAAGCTTGTGTTCGGTCTGCCGGGGAACCCGGTGAGTTCGTTCGTCGGCTTCGAGTTGTTTGTGCGGCCCGCAATTCGCATTCTGGGTGGACACGCGGAGGCCGGTCCGCGCACAATCCGGCTGCCGCTGGCGGAAGGACTGGCCGAAAGCAACGACCGCCCGACCTACCGCCCCGCGAAACTGGAACTCGGCGAAGGCGGTTGGAGCGTGCGCCCGTTGCCGTGTTCCGGTGCGCCGGATCTGGTCGGACTGCAACCGGCTGACGCTCTGCTCAGCCTGCCGGCGGGCGATGCCCGTGCCGACCGCGGCGCTATCATGGACGTGGTGCTGCTGTGAGGAAAACAAGATTTAACCACAAAGGCACAAAGGACACAAAGAAGAGAAGCACAAGAGAAATGCTGTTTTGAAGAACTGTATTCTCTGCTGTCTTCTTTGTGCCCTTTGTGCCTTTGTGGTTAAATCTCTTCTGCTCTTTCTGGAAGGACTCCGCGTGAAGCCTCGCGTGTTCCTACCCGCGATCGCCTCTGGCGTGCTGCTGTGGATGGCGTTCTTCCCACTGAACCTCGGGCCGCTCGGGTTCGTCGCGCTCATCCCCTGGCTGACGCTTGTGCGCGCACCGGTGTCGAACCGGCGGCGGTACTTTGCAGCCTATGTCGGGGGCGTGGTGTTCTTCGCGCTCGCGGCGAAGTGGATTCGCGTCGCGCACCCAATGATGGTCATGTCGTGGATCGGTCTCGCGGTCGTGATGCCGGTGTACTGGCTCGGCTCGCTCGCCGTTCTGCGGCGTCTGGACCGCCTGGGCGTGCCGCTGGCGCTCGCGGTGCCGGTCGCGTGGGTTGCGTTCGAGTACTGCCGGATGCACTTCCCGACCGGCTTCCCGTTCATGAAGCACATCGGCGCGTACCAGATGATCGGCTTCGGCTGGTACTACCTCGGGTACACACAGCACGCAATCGTGCCGCTCATCCAGATCGCGGACGTGGGTGGCGTGTACGCGGTATCGTTCGTTGTCAGTGCGGTAAACGGTGCGCTCGCGGAAGTGGTGTTCCGAGCGGGCGGAGTGCGACGCGCGCTGCGGTGGGAAGAAGCCGAGCCGAACCCCTCCCCAACCCCTCCCCTAAAAAGGGAGGGGCCAAATCCGACCGACAGTCCTGCTCCCCCTTCCTTCTTAGGGAGGGGGGTTGGGGTAGGTCTCGCCTTCGCTCTTGTGCTACTCGTTGCGAGCATCGGCTACGGCTACTGGCGCCTCGAACACCCGGCGTTCGCGAGTGGCCCGCTGGTCGCGGTGCTTCAAGGGAACTTGTCGCAGGGCGACAAGATGGACGACCCGGACCGGCTCCTCAAGTCGTACAGCGATTTGCATTACCAGGCGATTAACTACGATCGGAAACGTGAGGCATTCAACGGCAACCCGATCCCGGACCTCGTCGTCTGGCCGGAGACGTGCCAGCCGGTGGACTGGTGCGAGATTGCGCCCGGCGCGAGCGCGGAAGACTCGCCAGAGGCGTTCCAGCGGCACCGCGTCTACTCACAGGACTGGTTCCTCGGTCGCCAGTGGGGAGCGCCGACCCTCTTCGGGTTGAACGGTCTGGAATGGGACGGCGAGCGGGTGTGGAAACACAACTCCGCGTTCTTCGTGAAGCCGCTACCGAAGGACGAACTGTGGAAGCCGGGCGACCCCGTTATTGACTACAGCGCGCCCGCCGGGCGCTACGACAAGATCCACCTCGTGCCGTTCGGGGAGTACGTGCCGCTCGGCGAATACCTGCCGTTCATGCGATGGTTCACGCCCTACAAGAAGGGTTACGAGTGCCGCGTCGGTGAGAACTGGACGCGGTTCCAACTCACGACACGCGACAGACGTAACTTCACCTTCGGGTGCCTCACCTGCTACGAGGACACCGACCCGTACCTCGCGCGGCAGTACGTTCGGACCGAACCGGTCAGCTTCCTCGTGAACATCTCCAACGACGGCTGGTTCGACGGCACCGAAGAACACGAACAGCACCTCGCGATCTGCCGGTTCCGTGCGGTCGAAGCGAGGCGGTCCGTGGTGCGTAGCGTGAACATGGGCATCTCCGGTGTGATCGACTCCGATGGCCGCGTGATCGCGCTGCCCGATCCCGATTGGAGCAAGTCGAAGAAGGTGGACGCGGTGGTAACCGCGGTGGTGCCGATCGACGGGCGGGGGTCGTTGTACGCGACCCTCGGTGACTGGATTCCCGCGCTGTGCTGGCTCGTCGGGCTGGTTGGCGTGGTGGTCACGTGGGTGCGGTGGAAGCCGGCTTAATCCGCAGAGAAGGCAAGGAGGCCGCCGATTCGACTCGCGTCACTCATCTCGTTGCGCCCCAGGTTTCGCGCGATGCGGTTCATGCCGGTGTTCGTCGCGGGGTGGTGCGCGTTTCTCTTTCTGTACGGCGTCGCGGCTGGTCCGCTGTATCGCACGGAATCGCTACGGGCGATCATCGGCCGATCGTGCCTCGAAGGACAATGGCTGTATCCGGTGCTGTATGGCGAACCGTTCCTGACGAAACCGCCTGGTCACTACGTTGCGGTCGCGCTGTGCAGCCTGCTGTTCGGCGAAGTGAGCGCCGCGAGCGCACGTCTCCCTTCAATATTTGCCGCGACACTCAGCGTTGTGCTGATGTACGGCATGTTCCGCCGCGTCCTGGGTGAGAAGGCCGCGTTGCTGGTCGCGGTGTTGCTACCGTGTTCGGTGCTGTGGCTCGACAAGGTGCCGAGCGCGGAAATCGACATGACGCTCGTGGGCTGGGTCACGGCCGCGATCATGCTGTTTCACCGCGCGCTCGAAAGCGAAGGGCGCGCGGCTCTGGGATTCTGGATAACGTCGTTGCTCTGTGTCGCGGGTGGCACGCTGACGAAGTGGACCGCGCCCGCGTTCTTCTACCTCACGGTGATTCCGTTGCTCGCGTGGCGGCGTCAACTCGCGCTGCTCTTCGGCTGGCGGCACCTACTCGCTGTCAGCGTCGCGTGCGCCACGTGCGCGCTGTGGGCATTCGCCGTTGTGCAACAAGTCGGCTGGGACGCGCTCGCGGACACGCTCCGCAAGGAGGCCGCGTACCGGTTCGCGCCGAAGGCGAGCAAGGGCTATCCGTGGGCGGAACTCGCGACGTACCCGCTCAGCGTGTTCGCAGCGCACCTTCCCGTGTCCGCGTTCGCGATGCTCACGCTGCGGCCGACCTTCTGGAAGCAATGGGACGATCGTGGGAAGTTACTCCTCCAATTGCTTCACTGCTGGACCTGGCCGAACCTGTTCTTCTGGACGCTCGTGCCAAACCACAACATACGCTATGCACTGCCCATGAGCGCCGGGCTGATGGGACTCGGTGTAATGGGGTTGCTGAAGAGACCTACCCCCCCAACCCCCCCTCCCTTCAGGGAGGGGGGTTGGGGGGGTAGGTTGCCTTTCGTCCTCGCCTTCCTTTTGTGTTGGTTCATTGCAAAGATCGTGTTCGTGGAAGTCGTCATTCCACAGCGCGCGGAGGGCCGCAACGCGGAAGCCACCGGCGCAGCGCTCCGCGCTCGCGTCCCAACCGGTCAACCACTGCACGTATTCAAGTTGAAGGACGAAGGCGTGATGTTCTACTACGCTCGGCCCGCGCTGCGTCTCACCGACGTGCGGTCGCTACCATCGGGCGCGTTCGCTCTCCTGATTCGCCAAGAGTGGGAAGATCGCGCTGCGTTCAGCCACCTCGGATTGTTATGCTGTATGCACGATCAGCAGGGTGATCCCATTTACCTCGTGCGCGCACCGTAATGAGCGCCGTCCCCAAAACTGCCGTTACACCGCTCTCGGTGTCGCAACTCACCGCACAGGTGCGAGGCACACTCGAAGGGAAGTTCCTGTCCGTGTGGGTCGCGGGCGAAGTGTCGAACTTCACACGCGCGTCCAGTGGGCACTGGTATTTCACGCTCAAGGACGACGGCGCGCAGATCAAGACGGTCGCGTTCCGCGGTATCAACCTGCGGCTCCGGTTCGACTTGCGCAACGGCATGGAAATCATCGCCCGCGGGCGGCTCACCGTTTACGACCCGCGAGGCGAATATCAGTTCATCGTCGAGGAGATGCAACCGAAGGGTGTCGGGGCTGCGGAACTCGCACTCCGACAACTGAAAGAGAAGTTGCTCGCGAAGGGCTACTTCAGTCAGGCACGCAAGCGGGCACTTCCGCGACCGCCGCAGCGCGTGGGGCTTGTCGCAAGCGCAACCGGCGCCGCGATTCGCGACATGATCGAAGTGTTCGCGCAACGCTGGCCGTTCACGGAACTCATCGTGCGGCCATCGCGTGTGCAGGGCGAAGGCGCCGCGCACGACATCTCGCTCGCGGTGCGGCAACTCAACTGGCTACACCGGAACAACAAGCTCTCGTTCGACGTGATCATCCTCGGGCGCGGTGGCGGCAGCACAGAGGATCTGTGGGCATTCAACGAGGAGTCAGTCGCGGACGCGATCTTCAACTCGAACGTGCCGGTGGTGTCGGCCGTCGGTCATGAGATTGACGTGACGATTGCCGACCTCGTCGCGGACCACCGCGCTGAAACGCCGACGGCTGCGGTCGTCGCGCTCACGCCTGACCGGCAGGAACTGCTCGCGTCGCTGCGCGATTTGCGAACCCGCATGGGCGACGCGGCCGAGCGCAGAATCAAGCTCGCGAAGCAACGCCTCGAACAGTTCGCAACGCGACCCGCGATCCGGCTTCCACTCCAGCGGATCAACGACCTCGGACAGCGCCTCGATGAGACTTGCGAGCGCCTCGCTCGCGCCGCAAAGCAACGCCTCGTTCAGGTTGCACAAGAACTCGCGTCGCGTTCGGCCCAACTGGAGACGCTTAGCCCCTTGCAGGTTCTCGCCCGTGGTTATAGTTTGACGCACACGAACGATGGCCAACTCGTTCGCGACACCGCCGCACTGCGACCGGGCGACGTACTCGTCACGCGCGTCGCTTCTGGGGTGATTCGCTCGCTCGTTACTGGGACGAACGGAAACCTGGCGCAAGGCGCCAACGAAGAACAGGATCCCGTTTAGCGTTCGTCCCGCAGGGGCGATGCTTCACGCAACCCAGCGCGGAAAGCTGGCCCCTACGGGGCCAACACTAAACGCCTTCGCCCACGGATGGGACGTACACCCATGCCAGACATCTCAACAACGTCTGCCTCTCCGTTGCGATTCGAGCAGGCGCTCGTTGAACTCGACGGCATCCTGCGCGAACTGGAAGACGGCACCACCACGCTCGAAGACGCCCTCAATCGCTACGAACGCGGCGTGACACTCCTTCGACAGTGCTACGGCCAACTCCGCGACGCCGAACAGAAGGTGAAGTTGCTCGCCGGGGTCAGCGAAGAAAGTGGGGCCGAACTCAAGCCGTTCGACCATGTCGCCTCCATCGAAACTGCAAAGGCAGCCGTCCGCAAAACCGCACGCGATCCGGGAATACCTGAATGACACCGGGATCAATTACCGATGAAGCCCAAAGTCGGGTGGCTTTGCAATGCAAAGTCTGTAATACTGCATCTTTGGGCTTCGCCGGGTCTGGGTCCGGTTCGTTACTGGAAGCCTTGAAGCCGCGTCAGGACCGTGTGGAACAGGCGCTGCGTGCGGCCCTGGCGCAGGTGGCTGCGGACGCGCCCCCAATATTGGCCGACGCGATGGCGTACAGCCTGTTCTCACCGGGCAAGCGACTCCGCCCGTTGTTGGTGGTGTTGGCGTGCGAAGCAACGGGCGGCTCGTTGGAGTTGGCGTTGCCATCCGCATGTGCGGTGGAAATGATTCACACATACTCGCTGATTCATGACGCCCTGCCGGCGATGGACGACGACGACCTCCGACGCGGACAGCCGACGTGCCACAAGAAGTTCAGCGAGGCACTGGCGATTCTCGCGGGCGACGCGCTGCTGACAGCCGCGTTTGAAGTGATCGGAACGAGTTACCCGGCGCGGACCGCTGCGGTTAGTTGTGTAGAGTTGGCTCGCGGTTCCGGGGCGGTTGGGATGGTCGGTGGGCAAACGCTCGACCTCGAAGCCGAGGGGCGGTTGAGCGCAGAACCTCTCCCCCCAATCCCCTCCCCTAAGAAGGGAGGGGGAGCCTGCGGTGCGGCTGGAGCCGCACCTTCCGAAGAACCGCGAGCGCAAGCCAGAGGTTGTCTTTCTCCCCCTCCCTTCTTAGGGGAGGGGGTTGGGGAGAGAGGTCTGCTTGAAAACATCCACGCCCGCAAAACGGGCGCGCTGTTCCGCTCGTCGCTGCGACTCGGAGTTTACGCGGCACAAGCCGAGCGACCCGCGGGAGCCGACCCGAAGGCACTGCAAGCAGCCGATGACTACGCCGCGGCGTTCGGGTTGGCGTTCCAGGTGACGGACGACTTGTTAGATGTCGAAAGTACGGCTGATAAAGTCGGCAAGCGGGTGGGCAAAGACGCCGCTCGCGGGAAAATGACCTACCCCGGACTCCTTGGCGTTGAGGAATCGCGGAGAAGGGCAGAGGAACTGGGCCAACACGCGGTCGCGGCCGCCGGACAACTCGGTAGCACGCTGCTCGCGGACCTGGCCCGGTACGTGGTGACACGGGAGAAGTAAGTGACGAGTAACGAGTGACGGGAGAAACAAGCGGACCGTTGTCTTTCCTCGTTACTCGCGACTCGTGATTTGTCCATGAGGTTTGACCATGACGACGAACCAGTTGTCGCAGATTGCATCCCCAACTGACCTGCAGAAACTCTCGGACGAGCAACTGTTGGGGCTTTCGCATGAGATCCGCGATGAACTGATCAGGGTACTCACCAATCGCCCCGCGCACTTCGCCAGCAACCTTGGCGTGGTCGAACTGTGCATGGCGCTGCACCTTACCTTCGACTTCTCGAAGAACAAGGACCGGCTCATCTGGGACACGGGCCATCAGATCTACCCGCAGAAACTCATCACCGGCCGCTACGACAAGTTCCATACGATCCGCACAAAGGGCGGGTTGATGGGGTTCCCCCATCCGGGAGAGAGCGAGTACGACCTGTTCATGACCGGCCACGCGGGTTGTAGCGTTTCCACCGCGTCGGGACTCAAGGCCGGCGACGAGTTGATGGGCCGCAAAGATAACCACGCGGTCGCGGTGATCGGCGATGGTGCGTTCCCGTCAGGCATCGTGTTCGAGGCGCTCAACAACATCGGCGGGATGAACCAGAACACACTGGTCATCCTCAACGACAACAAGATGTCCATCTGCCCGCGAACCGGCGGCGTGGGCAAGTACTTCGACCAGTGCCGCATGACGGGCCTCTATCAGGGCAGCAAACGCCGACTGAACCAACTCCTGAACAACATTCCGGTAATAGGGGGTATGGCTCACTCCGCACTTGAGCAGTTCCGCGATGGGATGAAAGCGTTCTTCAAAGACGGGATGCTGTTCGAGGAACTCGGCTTCCGGTATTTCGGCCCGGTAGACGGTCACGACCTCGTCGGTTTGCGGAAGATTCTACGCGATCTGAAGACGCAAGAAGGTCCGATCCTGCTGCACGTGTTCACGAACAAGGGGCACGGTGTCCCGCAGGCAGCCGAAGACCCGGTCACGTACCACACACCGCCGGTGTTCGCCGAGGTTGGGCCGGACCGCGCCATCGTCTCCTTCAAGAAGGGCGGGGCGAAGGGTTACACCGACGCGATCAGTTTCGCGCTGCACCAGGCGATGCAGGACGACCCGACGGTCGCGGTGATGACGGCCGCGATGTGCCAGGGCAACAAGCTCGAAAAGATCCGCGAGGACTTCCCGGACCGATTCCACGACGTCGGCATCTGCGAGAGCCACGCGGTCGCGTTCGCGGCGGGCATGGCGAAGGCCGGCGCGAACCCCGTGGTGGATATCTACAGCACGTTCCTGCAGCGCAGTTTCGATCAGATCTTCCAGGAAGTGTGCCTCCAGAACCTGCACGTCACATTCTTGATGGACCGCGCCGGTCTGACCGGGCCGGACGGACCGACTCACCACGGGGTGTTCGACATCCCGTACATGCGGCTGTTCCCGAACATGGTGAGCATGGCGCCCGGCGACGAGACGGACGTCGGGCCGATGCTGAAGTTCGCGCTCAAACACACCGGGCCGATCTCGATGCGGTACCCGAAGACGAATCTGGAGAAGATTGAACGCTCCGAACCGTCTACACCAATCGAGATGGGCAAGGCGGAAGTCATCGACTGGGGCGAAGATGGCTGTTTCATCGCGTTCGGCACGTTGCTTTCAAACTGCACCGCGGCCGCGAAGAAACTGAAGGCGGAAGGCATTCACATCGGCGTGATCAATGCCCGGTTCGTGAAGCCGCTCGACCAAGAGACGATGTTCCGCGCGATCGAAACGCTCCCGCTTGTGGTAACGGTCGAGGAAGGTACGCTCGAAGGCGGCTTTGGGTCCGCGGTGCTTGAAGCTGCCAACGCAGTCGGTCTCGATACGCGGAACGTGGTGCGTCGCGGCATCCCCGACAAGTTCATCGAACACGGCGAACGCGGCGAACTGCTGGCCGACATCGGGCTGAGCGTGGACGCGCTGGTGACACTGGTGCGTGAGAGCCGCGCGGCCGAAGTCGCGAAGGCGTCGTAAGACAACCCAGCCTGGCCGTTTGAAGCCGCTTGCGGCTTCGCGAGTTCCGCGCCGGGGCGCACTCGCGAATCTGCAAGCGGCTTCTTCGTAACGAGAAAAATCATGTCCCTTTCACTCGACGACGTGCGCAAGGTCGCGAAGTTGGCACGGCTCGAAATGTCCGAACCGGACCTCGCGCGGATGCAGGTCCAACTATCCGCGATCCTCGATTACATCGACCAACTGAACCAACTGAATACCGATGGCGTCGAACCGCTCGCGCACCCGTTACCCGTGCAGAACGTGTTCCGCCCCGACGAACCCACTCCCTCTCTGCCTGTGGATGCTGCGCTCCAGAACGCGCCGAGCAAGGTCGGCGACTATTTCGGCGTCCCCGCGGTCTTCGACACCGACGAACCCGTCAGTCACTGATCCGTCCTGTCTTCGTCTTGATGTTCGTGGCACAGACATTCTTGTCTGTGCTGCTCCGTGTCGCATACCAGCACAGACAGGAATGTCTGTGACACAAGAAAAGAGGTGGGACGGCGTAGTGCCTTGTTCCACCCCACGGGAACACCCATGTCCCTCATCGAGAAGACCGCGACCGAACTCCTTACCCTTCAGGCCGAAGGCAAGGCGAGCGCCGCGGAGATCGCGGACGCGTTCCTCGCGGCAACCGCTGCGCGCGAGCCGAAACTCAAGTCGTTCATGCTCGCGCCCGATGCGGACGCGGTGCGCGAACAAGCGAAAACCATCGACGCGAAGCGCGCGAAAGGCGAACCGCTCGGCAAACTCGCGGGCGTGCCGGTCGCGGTGAAGGACGTGCTTTGTACGAAGGGTATCCGCACCACGTGTTCGAGCAAGATTCTGGATAACTTCGTCCCGCCCTACGACGCGGATGTTGTCGAACGGCTGAAAACGCAAGATGCGATCATCTTCGGAAAGACGAACATGGACGAGTTCGCGATGGGGTCGTCCACGGAGAACAGCGCGTACCACACCACGCGCAACCCCTGGGACACGAACTGCATTCCCGGCGGTTCGTCGGGCGGAAGTGCCGCGTCTGTCGCGGGGGGGCAGGCGCCGCTCTCACTCGGCACCGACACCGGCGGTTCGATCCGGCAACCCGCGGCACTGTGCGGCATCGTCGGCATGAAGCCAACCTACGGCCGTGTGAGCCGATATGGACTCATCGCGTTCGCGAGTTCCTTGGACCAGGTCGGCCCGTTCAGCCACGATGTCACCGATTGCGCGCTGCTGATGGAAGCCATCGCGGGTTACGACAAGCGAGATAGCACGAGCGTGAACGAACCAGTGCCGGCGTACACGCGCACCGTGAACGACCCGGTGAAGGGGCTTCGCATCGGCGTGCCGAAAGAGTTCTTTGGGCAAGGACTCGACGCGGAAGTGGAAGCGTCCGTTCGGGCCGCGCTGAAGGAGTACGAGAAGCGCGGTGCGACGTTGGTTGACGTGTCGTTGCCACACAGCCCGTATGCGCTTGCGGCGTACTACATCGTCGCGCCGGCGGAAGCGTCGAGCAACCTCGCTCGCTTCGACGGGATGCACTACGGCCACCGCACCGCGACGAAGTGTGACCTGATCGCGACCTACTCCAAGTCGAGGGGAGATGGCTTCGGCCCGGAAGTGCAACGCCGCATCATTCTGGGAACCTACGTGCTTTCGAGCGGCTACAAGGACGCCTATTACCTGAAAGCGCTGAAGGTGCGCCGACTGGTGAAGAAGGACTTCGACGATGCTTTCAACTCGTGCGACGTGGTGATGGGACCGACGACGCCGACGGCCGCGTTCAAGGCGGGCGAGAAGTCGGACGACCCGCTCGCGCTATACTTGTCGGATGTGTACACGGTGTCGTGCAACCTCGCGGGCATTCCCGGACTGAGCATCCCGTGCGGCTTCACGAAAACCGGCTTGCCCATCGGACTGCAACTGCTGGGCGGCCCGTTTGCGGAGGAGAAGTTGCTCCGCATCGCGCGCATGTACGAAGCCGCAACCGACTGGCACACGAAGCGCCCCGTGGTGTAGAATCAAGACATGAGTACCGCAACACTTCCCCCGCCGACGCCGGTCCACGGTGGCACTCGGCTGCTTACCGCCGCGGATGTCGCCGCACTGCCGGATCGTTTGCCGTCCGGCCCCGTGAAATACGAACTTCACGATGGGAGGCTGAGCGTCATGTCGCTCCCGGAGACATCCACGGTTACCGTCAGGTGCTGTTTCCCTCGTATCTGTTCATCTACGGCCAGCAGCGCGGTTACGGCGGAGCACGCGGCGAAGTCGGCATTATCCTCCGCCGCTACCCGGATCACCTGCGCGGCCCAGACGCGGCGTTCTTGACGACCGCGCAACTCCCGCCTCTGGTTTCCCCCGAAGGTTACCTCGTCACCATCCCGGAGTTGGTCGTTGAGGTGCGGAGCAAGAACGACACGCAACCGGATGTCGATGAGAAGGTCAACGATTACCTGACTGCCGGGGCCGTTCTTGTGTGGGTCGCGGACCCAGACGCACGAACGGTCACCGCGTACCAGGCGAACCAGACGCCTGTTGTCTTCACCGCGACCGACACGCTGATCGCTCTTCCGGTGTTTCCGGGGTTCGCCGTGCTCGTCAGTGATCTTCTGCCCGCGTGAATGCCTTACGGTTTCTTGTGGCTCAACCTCTCGCGTGCGATAATCCCACTCGCGCCGCGGACTCGCCGTGGCGTTCCTCCCCTGCGAGTTCTCCAAATGCGTGTCGCGTTCCGTTCGTTCGTGCTGTTCGCTGCCATCGCTGCGCTGGTCGCGGCCGGCGGGTTGTCCTCCGCACCGGCCTTCCAAAAGGACAAGGATAAGAAAGAGGAGGTCGGTACGGTCGAGGTCTACAAGGCGAAGGACGGCTGGCGGTTCCGCGTCAAGAACGCGGAGGGCAAGTCGGTCGCGGTAGGGATGCAGGGCTACGAGAAGAAGGACGAGGCGCTGAAAGAGGTCGAGTCGCTCAAGACGACGCTCGCCAAGGGCAAGGTGGTCGAGATCAAGGATGCCGGCGAAAAGAAGTAGTCACAGGTCTCAAGTCGAAGACCGAGGTATCTGTCTTCGACTTGAGACCTGCGGACTTGAGACTTCAACTCACCTCACCGCGGGGCAGTGAGCACCGTCCACGGGTGCGGTTCGAGCGTCACGATTTCGGGGTGGTCGCGCTTCTGCTCGTCGGTTGGCTTCCAGGCTTTGCCAGTCGGCGGGCCGTACATTGCGTGCGTCGCGAGTTTCTTCGCCAGGTCCGCTGTCGTGTACTTCGCGTCCAGCGATGTGTCTTGCGCGAGCGTCTCGTCGGTGAACGCCTTCTTCGCCGCGGACGCGTCGATTTTCCCCGCGTGCTTCTTGTAGAACGCTAGCCACGCTTTATCGCGTTCGTCCGCTTCCCACTCGAACTTGTCCGGCTTGTCGGCGGCGTCTGCCGGGAGTGCCTCGAACCGCACCGCCAAATCCTTCGCGTTGTTGTTGCCCCAGTAGAAGCCCTTCGTGTTCTCGAACCACTCGTTCTTGGAACTCCGCCACAGTTTGCTGGCCTTCGTGCCCAGTTCGAACATCGCAATCTCGTTGGTGTTCAGGTCGCCGATGAGCCACTCGTTCGAGTACAGCCCGTTGTTCTTCTCGGAGAGCGTCTTTACCACCGCGTCGATGCTCTCGCCGTACTGAATGGCTTTGCGTGCGCGGCTCGCGAGCGACATCCCGGTTGCGTCGAACGGCGTCTGATTGATGGTCGTTTCGCACAGCAGAATGCCGGCGTCGTTGATGTAGTAATCCTGGCTCGACCACACACCGCCGGGGAACGCCTGCATCACGAATCGGCGGCCTTTCTTCGGCACGACGTCGATCCACACGTTCACGAACGGCCCTGCGGTCAGCCCGGCCATCGTGATGTGCCCGAACACGATCTTCCCGTCTGAGGTTGCAGCTCCGGTCGCGATGAACGCCGAACAGTGATCTTGCTTCTTCGGTCGCGGGGCCGGCGCTTTGGGCAGCCCCGGTCGCGGGAATACCTTGCCCTCGAGGCCCGTGGGCATCGTGTCGAGCGCTGAATCGAGGCACACGATCTCCATCCACGTGTTCAGCACGACCACATCGAGCAAGTCAATGTCGCGATTGTCGTAACTCGCCCCGGCGTCGGTCGCGCCGTCTGCGATGCCCTTCATCTCTTCCAGCACTTCGCGGTCGATCTTGCGCATGAACAGCACGTTCGCGAGTTGACGTGCGGACTTCCATCCGTCGGCGGGGGCTTTCACGCTGCGCTCGGTCGCGAGCATCCGAATGTAGGCGGCGATCTCCTTCGCCAGCAACTTTCCGTGTTGATAGCCGCGCGGGTACGGTTCGCCCTCAATGTGCAGCACCACCCACCCGGCTTGCGGATAGCGGTAGCCCTCGCCGTAGCGAACGATGTCCTTCGCGGCGGGAAGCTCGGCCGCAAGCGGCGGCGCCGAGGAGGAAGGCGAGACAAGGAGCAGGGGGGAGAGTGAGAGGGGAAGGAGCAGTGCAAGGCGACGCATGAAAGAAGCCCTGGCGGTTAGCCGCGACCCGAAGGGGAGCGCGAACCGTTCCAGCATCGCACACGCGGCGCGCATTGAAAATGGCGAAACCTCTTTGAGTTGACGGTGCAACGCGAATCCGAATCGGGTATGGAGTCGCGCGGTGAGGTGCCGTTTCCACGTCGCGAGGGTTCCGAATGCTTCGCCTGCGCGTCGCGCTGGTGCCAGTTGCGCTTCTGGCGGTGGTCGCGTGTACGCTGCCTTCCCCGCTTCCGCCACTTACCTCGCGGCCCAACACTTCCGAGGACGCGAAGACTGCGAAGGTCGCGGCTGACGGCGTCAATGCGTTCGCCGCCGATCTCTACGGCCAACTCCGAACCGAGAACGGGAACCTGATCGTCTCGCCGTACAGCGTGAGCGCCGCGCTCTCACTGACTGCGGCTGGGGCACAGGGGAACACGCGAACGGAGATGGAATCGGTGTTGCACCTACCGCCCGGCGCGAAGGTCGGACCCGCGTACGGCGCGATGACCAACGGCACGAGAGCGAGCGTGTGGAGCGGCCGAGGTAAGGAGAGCGTGATGACGTCGGAACTGCTCGTCGCCAACTCGCTGTGGCTCCAGAAGGGTGATTCGTGGAAGAAAGAGTACCTGGCGCTCGCGCAGCACGATTTCCGCGCCACGTTATCCGGGGCGGACTTCGCTCACGAACCGGAAGCCGCACGCGGGCGCATCAACAAGTGGGTCGAGAACCAGACGCGCGATCACATCAAGGATCTGGTTCCACCCGATGGCATCAGCGGCAACACACGCCTCGTCGTCGCGAACGCGATCTACTTCAAGGCGCGCTGGGCCGAAGCGTTCAAGAAGACCAACACCCGGCCGGAAGACTTCACGCTCGCCACCGGTCAGAAGATTCAAACGCCACTCATGCATCAGAAGGGCGAATTCTGGCTTCAGGAACTGGACGGGCTTCAGGTGCTGCGATTGCCTTACAATGGCCCCGCTTCGATGTATGTGCTGCTCCCGCGAACGGCCGACGGATTGCCCGCGCTGGAGCAGCAGTTGACCGCCGAGAACATCGCGAAGTGGACACGCGGTCCGCTGAAGTCACCGCTTGTCGAGGCGAAGGTGTGGCTACCGAAATTCAAGTTCAGCGTGCCAACCGAACTCGCGACCACGCTGCAAAAGATGGGGATGAAGGAAGCGTTCGACGCGTCGAAAGCGAACTTCACGGGAATGACCGAACACCCCGAAGGACTGTACATCGGCCGCGTGATTCACAAGGCGTTCGTGGAACTTGACGAAGAGGGCACCGAGGCGGCTGCGGCCACGGCGGTCGTGATGTTCGGGCGGTCCGCAGCGGGACCGGAGCCGGCGTTGGTCAACGAGTTTCGCGCGGATCACCCGTTCGTGTTCGTCATCAAGCATGAGCCGACCGGGACCGTGCTGTTCATGGGTCGCGTCCTCGACCCGACCCGCTAACCGCGTGACAGCCTCTCGCATTCAACCCCCCGCATTCCTTATGATGTTAGGGTTAACATTCGGCTCTCCCCCGAATCGTTCTGAGCCGACACCACTGGAGGACATGCAATGCGTCGAATGATGATCGCGGCGACCGCGTGCGTGCTGGTCGCTGGTCTGGTGGTCAACGCCGAAGACGCGAAGCCGGTACAGCCCGCGCAGCCGGTGCCGAAGGCCGTGCTGCCGAAGCCCGTGCAGCCGGTGCTGCCGCTGCCAATTCGCCCGGTTGCGGTGACTGCCCTGAAGATGGCACAGTTGGAAGAAGAGTTCGAAACGGTCGAAGCTCAGCGCGACGTGAAGAAAGCTCACGTGAAGGCCGCCGAGATCGGTGTGCGCGCGGCCGAGTTGAACGCCGAACGGGTGAACCAACTCGCAGCCAAAGGGTCGATTTCCAAGGAAGAAGCCGAGAAGGCGAAGGTGGATGTTGAACTCGCCAAGGCGCAGGTCGAGATCAAGATCGCCGAGCTGAAGGAAAGCGACGTGAAGGTGAAGCACGCGAAGAAAAGGCTCGACGACGCGAAGCTCGGCGGCGTGCGCCCCGCGCCGGGCCTCATCCGTCCGCTGCCGATCGATCCGAAGGCCGTGGACCCACTCCCACAGGTCCGCTTCGCCGCCGACGAAAAGGAAGTTGCCGAACTGAAGGCCAAGCTCGCGAAAGTGCAGGCTTCGGCCGACAAGATCGCGGCCGAGGCGAAGAAGGCCGAAGCCGAGGTGAAGGTCGCTGAAGCTGAACTCGCCAAGCGTAAAGACATCGCAAAGCGGGGGCGGGTCACGGCCGACTTCATCCCAACGGCCGAAGCAAAGGTGAAGGAGGCCAAAGAGGTTCTGGCGAAGGTGACGAAGGAACACAAGGCGCTGGAAGAAGAAGCCGCCGCGATTCAGAAGAGGCTGAAGGACATCGAGAAGTAACAGAGGCGCGTCCTGGTTTTAGAGCGCGTTTCCTGAAAGCGCTCTAAAAGCCCCAGATTCAAGCAGAATAATCCCTCACGGCGTTGCCCTCCGGGGATCACCCAGAACCACCACTCACTTCTTCCCCACGATCGCGTCCGGTCGGTCCAGCGCCGCTTGCTTCGGCGCCGGCACGCCCAGCGCCCACGCGAGCGTCGGCGCGATTCGCAGCGACGATACCTCCTCCGTGCGCTTGCCCAGTGCCGGCACACCGGCCCCGTAGACCAGGAACGGAACGTGTGTGTCGTAGTAGTGTGGGCTGCCGTGGCTTGTGCCGGCAGGGTACTTCGTGACCAGCACACCGGCCTTCGGGATCACGATCACGTCGCCACATCGGTCTGGGTGGTACGCGAGCGCCGCGGACTTCTTGAATGGCTTGTCCGCCGGGAACTGGCCGTCTTCGAGTTCCTTGCGCGTGTACGCTGTTTCGATGTACACGCGACCGGTGAGATAGTCGCGCGCCGCGTTCGCCACGTCTTCGAGCTTCAGCTTCCGCGCCTCGATGGTCTTGTGATTCAGATGCACCCACGGCCAGATGTCGTCGTCGAACGCCTCGACCCACCTCGTCGGGGGATCGGTCAGTGTGTTGTGCATGGCGTTAAGAGCGGCGTCGAGGCCGTCGGCGAGTTCCTTCACCGGCGTGCGCTTCGCGGCCGGGTACTTCTCCTTCGATGAGGCAAGCTCCGGTAGCGGGCAAACGCCGTGGTCGGCCGCGATCACCAGCACGTATTTTCCCTTTCCGACTTCCGTGTCGAGGAACGTGAGGAACTCACCGACGAGTTTGTCGGCGCGGAGCGTCACGTCGAACACTTCTTGCGAGTCGGGGCCGTACTGGTGCCCGACGAGGTCGGTTGAGGAGAAGCTGACGCACAGCAGGTCCGGGGTTTCACCGCGCCCGAGTTTCTCCGCGGTCACGGCCTTCTTCGCCAGACCCAGGAGCAACTCGTTGCCGAACGGTGACGCCTCCACCGCGGCGTAGTACGGCGCGGCGGGCGCGGTCAGTTTGCCCTTGAAGTCGCGTGGGAACGTGCGGTTCTGCCAGTTGAACCAAGCCGCCTCACCGGGCGCATCGTCCGGGCCACTGTGCTTCGCGTAGTCGAGACTGGGTTTCAGTTTGTCCCACTTCTTATCGAACCACGCGTCGGCGGGCTTCGCGGCGTTGAACTCGGTCACCCACGGGTGCGCGGCGTCGCGCCCGTAGAACGCGCCGGTGTGGAACTTGCCGTCGCGGGTGTCGAAGCAGTACGCGCCGGTCGGTTTCTGCCCACCCATGAGCACCGCGGTGCGGTCTTTCAAGGAGAGCGAGAACGTGCGACCCTTGCCTTTGGTCGCGTCGTGAAGCGAGTCCGCGACGGTCTGCGCGAGCAGGCGCTCTGGTGAGTAGCCTGCGGCCGACCCGCGGCTGGGCTTGCCAAGTTCTGGCGGCACGGGTGGGATAAGGTCATACTCGCGCTTCGTCGGCTGGCAGCAGTACACGGCCGCCTTCTTCTCACGGTCGTACCAGACGTTCTCGATGATGCCGTGAACACTCGGCGCCGCGCCGGTGGAGAGCGACGCGTGCCCCGGCCCGGTCGAGGTGCAAGCGTAGGGGACGTGGCACTCACTGAACCAGACGCCCTCTTTCTTGATGCGCTCGAAGCCGTCGGGGCCGTAGTGTTCGGCCCAGCGTGTGAGGTAGTCGCCGCGCATCTGGTCGAACACTACGAGTACGACAAGTTTGGGCTGCTCGGTGGCAGACTTCGGGTTGCCGCTGACGGGCGGGACCGGATCGATCGGCGGTTCGCCGTGCCGCGGCCCAGGCTTCGACACCGGTGGGCGCAGCAGGAAGTATCCGCCGACGCCCGCGACGAGCGCCATTGTGAACAGCGCGGCGAGGATAACCCGGATGCTGGGCATGTGGACTCCTGAAGAACCTAACCCCCCAACCCCCTTCCCTAAGAAGGAAGGGGGAGCAAAGCGAAAGACAAACGCGAAGAACCTTGTCTTCGGTTTGAAGCCCCTCCCTTCTTAGGGGAGGGGTTGGGGAGGGGTTGTTTGACCTACTTCCCGTCGTTCTCCAATAACTCCCACTTCTCGCCGAAGAAGCCGGCACGCACGACCTTGCCGGGGTAGCGCGCGTCCGGCGGCGTGGTGGTGTCGATCACCGCGTAGTCGGGCAACTTCGACACCTGGCGCGCGTTGTTCAGGTAGTCGTACTCGCGGAACGTGAACCCGCTGTTGATGACGACATACTTCGACGGGTTCAGCGGGTTCGGGTAGATCAGCACCGGGACGTGTGTACCCGCTTCATAGGTATCCTTGCCGATCGTGATGCCCTTGCTGGTCCACTTTATAGGCAGTTTGTCCGCGATCTTGGCGAGAACCGCGTTGCTCATGGGGTCGCCCCACAAGATGAGGTTGCTGTTCGCGATGTCGGCTTCCTTGATCTCGGTATCGGCCTTCATCGGCGCGTCGCCGCGGAACTGCTTGCGCCAGTGATCGGCAGCGTGCTTCATCTCCTTCTCGGCCCACTCCGCGGTCTTCGCGTTCATCGGGCGACCGCTCGGCTTCACCATCACGAACGAGTCCATGAACGCGTCGTCAATCGGGCCTTGAAGGCCGGGCTTTTTGGGGACGTAAAGTGTACTCCCGGGGATGCCC
This sequence comes from Planctomycetia bacterium, assembly GCA_005772955.1. GTDB lineage: Bacteria > Planctomycetota > Planctomycetia > Gemmatales > Gemmataceae > Gemmata. The sequence continues at coordinate 54,107 of SXID01000149.1, read as the reverse complement.
CACTTCTTCCCTTCGGCCTTCTCAAACGACGCGGTCACGCCCTCGCCTGAATTTCGCCAGAGGGCCTCCGCCCGCTCACCGTTGATGACGACGCCGTTCTTGGGTTCCGTCGGGAGCGTGAGCCGTAACACCGACGCGCCGGTCGCTTTCAACTCGACCTTTCCGTCCTTGTACGTTCCGCTCACCGTCGCCTCGGACCAGTGCTTCTCAAGTCGAAGCACCGACAACCACGCGCACTGGTTGTAGCGCAACGTGTACGTCGTGAACTTGATCTCCTTCGGCACCGCGGGCTTGCCCTTCTCCACGACCGCGTCGATGAGCTTGTTGACCTCCTCCTTCGCGCCCTTCTCGTAGCTGTGCCCAGTCTTCGGACCGATGATGTGCTTGAGTTCCAACCCAACCTTCTTGAACTCGCGGGCCATCACGTCGGCGGCTTGTTTCTGCGAGTCGATCTCACCGCTGTACGCGACGGTGGGCAGGTTGAAGAAGTTCAGCGCGGTGTCGCTGGCGTTGTACATGTGCCACAGTTTCTTTTCGTACCACGTCGGCTCAAGCTTCTCGTTCTGGAAGACCTTGAGGAACTCCGGCGTCTCGCTGAACCCGGCACCGGGCGCGCACGCGGCCCACAGTGTGGGATAGTGCGCGCCGTACTGCCAGCACGCGGCCCCGCCCATGCTGAACCCGCGCGCCACCAACCGCGACTCGTCGATGCGGTAGTGTTTCTTCGCGTGTTCGAGGCACTCGAAGGTGTCGATTTCGCCGGCGAACTTGTTCGCGTTACTGAATCGCCCGAACGGGTGAAGAACGAGCACGCCGGGTGCGGGGATGATGCCGCCGCCCGAACCGGGCGAGTTGGCGATGAATCCCGCTTCGACGGTGTTCTCGTACCGGCCGTGCCACCAGAAGTCGAGCCGGTGTTTTGTATTTGCGGCGAAGTCGTATTCCTTCGGGACGATGAGCCAGTACGGTTGCACGCTGCCGTCGATCTTCGACTTGTACGCGCGAAGCACGCCGCCGGTTTGCGTGGTCCACGGCGTCTTGCCTTCCTTCATCGCCTTCGCGCGTTCGAGGCCCGCGGCGAGAGCCTTCTTCACGTTCGTGGCCGGCTTCGCGCCTTTGCCGTCATATATCTCCTTGTAGTCGATCGCCCACCGCACCGCCTTCTCGTAGACGAGCACGTCCGGCAGGAGTTCGTGCTTGCCGATGTCGTTGATGAGTTGTTGAAGCTCCGCGAGTCCCTTCTTGATGTCCGCGAGGTCTTCGGCCGGGATGTCATTTCCGGGCGGTGGGACCGGGCGCACCTGGGTCGCGATGTTGTCTTTCGGACCGTCCGCGAACGTGTTGCTCGCGGGCAGCGCGGCGAGAGCAGCGAGAGCGGTCAAGAAGAGTGATGCAGCGAAAGCGCGGGGGAGCGCGAACATGAGGGCACCTCTGGGGTGTCGTTGGCAGTGGGCAGTGGGCAGGAGATAAGATAGAGAAAGCAGATATCGCTCGCTTCTGTCCGCCGGGTCTTTCCTCTCCGTCCACTGCTCACTGTTTACTGCCCACTGTTCCGCTAGAACGACAATTGAGCGATTTCAACGACCGGGACATTCCGCACGGAGCGCGGAGTCCCACAACGGAGGGTTCCAGTGGCGTCAACGAAGATGATCGACATCCGGCGCGGCATGGTGCTGAACATGGGCGGCACGCTTTTCTACTGTCTCGACCGCGACCTCAATACGCCGGGGAACTGGCGTGCGATCTTGTACCTCAAGCTCAAGAACATGACCACGGGTTCGATCACGCAGGAGCGCGTTCACCCCGACGACAAAGTGGATGTCGTGTACCTCGACACGCAAGACTACACGTACTCGTACAAGGACGGCGACGACTACGTGTTCGTCGATAAGGAGTCGTTCGAGCCGGTCACGCTGCCGAGCGACATGGTCGGCGACATGATGAAGTATCTGCGCGAAAACGATGACGTGAAGATCACGTTCTACGAGAGTAAGGCGCTCTCGATGGAACTGCCGCAGACGGTGACGCTGAAGGTGATCGAGACGGAACCCGGCATCAAGGGTGCGACCGCTGCGGCACAGACGAAAGCCGCGACGCTGGAAACGGGTCTGATCATTCAGGTACCGTCGTTCATCACGCAAGGCGAATTGGTGGAAGTGCAGACGGAAGACGGCAAGTACCTCCGCCGTTCGAAGGAAGGCAAGTAGGTCTGTCTTTGCTTCGCCGTTTGCGGCGAAAGGCAGCGTTTCGCCTTCAGAATGAGGTGCGGTCCACCACGGTGGTTCCAGGCAGCCACTGCTGGAGCCACGGATCAAACCCCGCGCCGTGCCACATGGGTTGAACGCAACGTAACCCGCGAAGCGCCGCGAGGTGTGCGTATCACTCGTCGCGGGGTATTACGTCGCGATTCGTCAGTCGAACGTTTCGCACCGGGTGGCACGCCCGCACCGCAACACCGTGATTGAACCACTCCGCCGCCGGGCTTCGCCCGGTAGGTCGTCCAGGCTGATCAAGTCGTCATCGTCGCTCGTGCGGGACTCCAAGACCCTACCCCCAGGCTCCGTCACTAAAGGGATGGGGGGAAAGACATTCGCTCTTGGGAGCCGCTCGCGGCTTCGCGAGTCACGCGAAAGAGGAAACTCGCGAAGCCGCGAGCGGCTTCAAACTCCCCTTTCGGGATGGGGCCGGGGGTAGGTCCGTCATACGCTCATCGCAGGGACGCCGCGAGTCTAGCCGCAAGACGCGATGCGCCCAGTGCCGTAATAGTTCTGTGAACTACTCCCACCGAGATCCCGCGATGGCCGCCCCGAACATCTTTCAGCCGATCCCCGGTCAGGACGAGTTGCAGCAGATCCCGCGAGACCTGTTGTTTCACCCAGGCACGAATACGAACCCGAAGGTGCTCACGCGCGAACAGATCGCGGCGTTCAACCGCGATGGCTACATTCTGCCGCTTCGCATCTTCACCGAGAGTGAGATTGCGGGGCTACGAACATACTTCGATAACCTCCTCGCCAGGTACATGTCGGAAGGCAAAGACAGCTATTCCATCAGTTCCGCGCACCTGCGGCACGGTCGCGTGTGGGACGTGCTTACGAACCCGCGCATTGTGTCCATCGTGTCGGACCTGTTGGGCGAAAGTGTGGTCGCGTGGGGGTCGCACTTCTTCTGCAAAATGCCGAAGGACGGCAAGACGGTGAGCTGGCACCAGGACGCAAGTTACTGGCCGCTCACGCCATCGAAGGCTGTGACCGTGTGGCTGGCGATCGACGACGCGGACCGCGGCAACGCGTGCATGAAGTACATCCCCGGCACGCAGGGGCTCGGCCACCTCACCTACAATCTGAGTGAGACCGACGAGAGCAACATCCTGAACCAGACCGTGCCCGAAGTGGAGAAGTACGGCGCACCGGTGTACGTCGAACTGAAGGCCGGCGAAGCGTCGCTGCACTCCGACTTGCTGCTTCATGGGTCCGATGCGAACACCAGCAACCGCCGCCGCTGCGGGCTAACGCTCCGGTTCACCACGGGCGACGTTCGCGCGTACATGGGCTGGGCTGACAAGGGCGTGATTGTGAAAGGCGACGTGCCGGAACACTGGGGCAATCGCACCCGACCGGAAGAAGAGTGAGAAAGAGGAGCCAAATCATGGGCAAGGTTCGCGTGCTGTTCGTGTGCGTGGAGAACAGTAACCGCAGTCAGATGGCGCAGGCGTTCGCCGCGATGTACGGCGGCGAGGCGGTGGAGTCGCTGTCCGCGGGAAGCCGGCCGAGCGGGAAGGTGAACCCGAAGGCGATCGCGGCGATGGCCGAACTCGGTTACGACCTCACTTCGCACGCGTCGAAGGGGCTGGACGATTTCAACGGCACGGAGATCGACGCGGCTGTGACAATGGGTTGCGGAGACGCGTGCCCTCTGGTGAATGCCGCCCGCCGCCGCGACTGGCAGATTCCCGACCCGCGCGAGATGTCGCCCGAAGAGTTCCGCAAGGTCCGTGACCTTATCGGTGCGAAGGTGCGCGAACTTCTGAACGAGTTGGGAATCGAGCGTTAGCCGCGCCGAAGGCGATCGCTAACGCCGCTCATTTCAGCCACTTCTCGAACCACGCGAGCATCTCCTTGCGCATCTCCGGCGTGTAGGTGTGTCCGACGTCTGGGTAGCGGATGCTCTTGAATTTCTCCGCCGCGCTGACCGCCTTGAACAAACTACCCGCCTTCGCCTCGATCACCTTGATGCCGTCGGCGGGGCTGCCGGCGTCGAGATCGCCCGTCAGGAACAGCGTCGGGCGCGGCGCGATCAGCGATACTACCGCTTCCGTGTCGAAGTGCTTCAACAGCCCGTTCACGAAGTAGTAGTTACCGTGCTGCCTGAGTTGCCCGTGCTTCAACAGGTGTTCGTATCGCGTCAGACACGCGACCCCGACCATGCACGCGATGCGATCATCGACGGCCGCGAGCCACCACGCCCGCGTGCTGCCCATGCTCATCCCCGTTGCGCCGATCTTCTTCGTATCGACCTCCGGGCGTGTGCAGAGGTAGTCGAGCGCGACCTGATCGTCGCGCACGAACATCCCCCACAGCGTGCGCCCGAACCAGAGGTGATACCGGTGTAGGCTGTCTTGCTGCTCGCGAGTGGTTTCGCGCGCACCGGCCGGGCCTTGCCCGGCGCGGTCGCCGTACCACGCGGCGTCCGGCGCGAACACGACCCAGCCCTTTTTAGCGAACGTCACAGCCAGCGGTTCGTCGCCGCCGTTCGAGTTCGGTTGCAGCAGTTGGTGGTGATCGTAGCTCGATGAGTGGAGCCAGAGAATGGTCGGCGCCGGTGACTTCACGCCGTCGGGGATGAGCATCAGCGCGGACATGACGCCGTCCACGTCGTTGTCGATGCGGAGTCGTTCGAGCCGGTAGCCGTTGCGTATCTCGGCGGACACCAGATGTGCCTTCGGTTTCGCGGGGCGGGCCGGGAGGTCGCCGAGCGTCGCGACCACTTTCGCCTTCACGTCGGACCGCGCCTTGTCCCAATCGGCTTTCGTGGCTGGCACCGCGAACTCCGGCACCTTCATCTTCTTGAACGCTTCCGGCACGAGTTTGTCGTTCGCGGTCTCGGCGTCGGTGTACGCCTTCAACGCGTCGGGGCCGCTCGCGGGTGTCTTCAGCACGGTGGGCGCGCGCAGTTTGAGTTGACGTTTTACGCAATCGGTGACTGCGTCCGCGAGGCGCTCGTAACCGGCCAGCGTGTAGTGCGTGCCGTCCTTGCCGAGCAGTTCCGCCGGGCCGCCGTCTTGCACGACGCGGTACAGGTCGTCGACGGGCACGCCGAGTTCGAGCATCATCTTCACCGCGCGCTCGTTGTACGCTTTCACGTCCTTGTCGAAGCGGTCGAAGTCGGCTTTGCGCCCCGCGTGCCGGTCGTCGAGGATCGGTGTCGTCGTCGCGAACATCACGTGGAGCGTTTCCTTGCGCAGGCGCTCGACGATGGCTTTCAGGTTCTTCGCGTAGTCGTCGGGCGGCACCTGGAAGGCGTTCGTCTTCTTGCCGAACTTCAGGTCGTGCAACCCGCAGTTGATGTGAACGACCACCGGCTTGCCGGCTTCGAGCCACTTGTCGAGCATCTTGAGTGTGTTGGCGGTGTCGCCGCCGTTGTCTTTCGGGCTGATGACATCCGCGATGCCTTCCAGTTTCTTCGCGACGAACGGTGCGTAGCCGAGGCGAATCGAATCACCGAGCAGCAGCACCTTCGGGAGTTCCTTCGACGGCTCCTTTGGTTGAGCGAGCGCGAGAGTTGGAACGACGAGGAGAAGTAACAAGGAGAGGCAGCGCATGGCGGCACCACAACGAAACAGGTACAACTGAAATACCACGACGTTTTGCGGCGACCCCGCAGGGGTCGTGTACCATCATCAGGTTCACACCATGCGATATCAACACTTTGTTCTCGCCCTCGTGTTCGTCGGAGTTTGGACCATGACGGCGGTTTCGGACGAAGGCATGTGGCTGCTCAGTGACCCGCCCAAGCAACTCCTCAAGGACAAGCACAAGTTTGAACTCACCGACACGTGGGCGAAGAACGCGATGCTCGGCTCGGTGCGGCTCAACAGCGGCGGGTCCGGCGGGTTCGTGTCCGCGGACGGGCTGTTCGTGACGAACCACCACGTCGCGGCCGATTCGCTTCAGAAGTTGAGTAAGTCGGGGCAAGACCTTCTGCGCGACGGATTCTACGCAGACGCGCGCGACAAGGAATTGAAGTGCCCTGATCAAGAGATCAACGTACTCCAAGAAATCACTGACGTGACAAAGGAGGTGAACGCGGCCGTGAAGCCGGGCATGTCGGCGGGCGAGGCGTTCGCGGCGCGGCGCACCGTGATGGGCAAGATCGAGAAGGAATCGCTCGACAAGACCGGGCTGCGGTCGGACGTGGTCACGCTCTACAACGGCGGGCTGTACCACCTGTACCTGTACAAGAAGTTTACCGACGTGCGGCTCGTGTTCGCCCCAGAGCGGCAGGCCGCGAGCTTCGGCGGTGACGTGGACAACTTCGAGTACCCGCGAATGAACCTCGACGTCGCGTTTTTCCGCGCGTACGAGAACGACAAGCCGGCGAAGACGCCCAACTTCTTCAAGTGGAGCGAGACTGGCCCGCTTGGCGGTGACCTCGTGTTCGTAACGGGGCACCCCGGCACGACGCAGCGGCTCGAAACGCTCGCGCGCCTGAAGCACCGCCGCGACCACACGCTGCCGTATACGCTGTACCGGTTGCGCACGCTCGAAGCCGCGCTCATTCAGTACAGCGAGCAGAGCGGCGAGAAGCGGCGGCAGGCCGCGACCGACCTGCACAGCGTCGCCAATGCGCGCAAGGCGTTCAGCGGACAACTCCAGGGGTTGCTCGACCCCATCGTGATCGAGCAGAAGAACAAGTCCGAGCGGCAACTCATCGAGAGCGCGGCCGCGTACAAACAGCGCGCGTCGATGATTCCCGGCCCGGTCGATCCGAAGTGGCTCTCCGCGTTCGACGACACGCTCGACGCGCTCGCGAAGATCGAAGGCGTGCAACGCAGGCTTCGCGGGTTCGAGAAGGAATACAACCTGCTCGAACTCGGGCACGCGTTTTACACGCCGCTGTTCGGCACTGCCAGGCACTGTGTCCGCATGGGCGATGAACTGCCCAAGAAGCCTGCGGACCGCCTGCGCGAGTACCGCGACAGCAACCTCGAATCGCTCAAGTACCAGCTCTACAGCCCGGCCCCGATGTACCCGGAACTGGAGCGCGCGAAGCTAGCGACGTCGCTAACGTTCTTGGCGGAGAACCTCGGCGGCGAACATCCGCTGGTGCGGCTCGTTCTCGGTGGGAAGAACCCGGCAACGCGCGCCGAGGAACTGATCGCGGGGACGAAACTCTTTGACCCGGCGGAGCGGAAGAAGCTCGTCGAAGGCTCAAAAGAAGCGATCGACGCGAGCAATGACCCCATGATTCTGCTCGCGAAGGCGATTGATGCCGAGGCACGCAAGCTGCGCACGCAGTACGAAACCGAAGTGGAAGAACCCGAACGCCAGGGTTACGCTGCCCTCTCCGGCGTGCGGTTCCTGACCTACGGCAACACGGTCGCGCCGGACGCGACGTTCACGCTGCGCCTCGCGTTCGGCACCGTGCAGGGGTACGAGGTTGGCGGCGAGAAGTTGAACTTCCACACCACGTTCGGCGAGGCGTTCGAGAAGGCCGCGCGCCTCGACGGAAAAGAACCTTTTGACCTGCCCAGGCGGTGGCTCGACGGAAAGGATAAGCTCGACCTGAAGACGCCGTTCAATTTCGTGAGCACCGCGGACACCATCGGCGGCAACAGCGGCAGCCCGGTGTTGAACCGCGCGGGCGAACTGGTCGGGATCAACTTCGACCGCAACCGGCACGGCCTGGTGCGGAACTTCGTGTACACGGATGTGCAGGCGCGGCACATCGCGGTTCACTCGAAAGCGGTATTGGAGGCGCTTCGTAAGTTGTATCCGGCCGCGCCGCTCGTCAAAGAACTAACGGGGAAGTGATGTTCGTTGGTTCGCCACAAGCTGAAGGCGAGCGCGAACGTTCGCGCTTGCCTTCAGCTTGTGGCTAACTAACCAGGGGTCTGCCCATGCTTCGCCTTCTCCCACTCCTGGCGTTCGCTCTGCTGCCTGCGGCGGTCGCGGCCCCCGTGCCGCCCGGCGGGCGCACCGAGTTCGGCACCAACGGGTTGCTCACGCACGCCGATCTGGAGAAGGTCAAGTTCGATTCGCGCCTGGTGAAGGATGGCGACAAGTTCCGTGAAGAGAAGGCGGAGAAGGAAGTCGAAGACGTCGTTAAACGGCGGATCGACGGCCCCGTGAAGGTGCGCCCGGCGAACCGTTACGACGTGGCCACTCACATGTCGTGGACAAAGTTCCGCGAGGGCGAACCGATGCCCGCGTACTTCGTGCTTCGCAACAACCGCGGCTCGGTGCTCGGTCTGCGGTCGCGGATCGATATGTGTGAGCCAACGCCGACGCTGCGTGGCGGCTCGTGCCAGTACGACATCCGCGACCGTGCGACCGGCAAGTCGGTGATTCAGCTTCGGAGTTCGTCAACGCACTGCGGCGGCGGTTCGCTCGTGGACGTGCCCGCGGATGGTTTCTACTGTGTGTCGGGCGACCTGAACCGGCTCGCGGGTCGCGTGCTGCCGCCGGGCGATTACGAGGTGGATTGGCGCTACGGCAATCTGTGTTCCGCGCCGGTGGCGTTCACGGTTCGAGAGCACGCTGGCGCGAAGAGTGCGAAGCTCCCGAACCGCCCCGCGCTGCACTTCTATCACATCGATCCGGAATTCGGGGAAGCAGAAGAGGAGCGCCCGGACACGGTCGGCGAACCGTTCCGGTGGCGCGACTGCGAACTGGCTCACGTGGACACCGACGACTTCGCCGCGGCGCTCGCGGTCGGGCAACACGGCACGTTCGTCCCCGATCTGCACACCGTTGGCAAGGCCGACAAACTGGTGGAAGCGTGGGTGGAGTGGAAGCCGTACCGCGACGGTGATCGCGTTGTGGTCACGCTCCGCGCCGTGCTGCCTTACGAGCGTGTGTGCTTCGAGGAGGTGCCGCGACTGCATCTTCAGATTGAAACGCCTGCCGACGCGGAGCGGGGGCGGCAATCGGCCGACCGGAAACTCAAGGCACTGGAGCGGGACACGGCTCTGGTCACGCCGCTGACGATCGAAGCGCGCTTGCCGACCGACTGGCGCGAGCACGTCGGCGCGAGCGGAGCGGCTCGCGTTTCGGTTCTGGTGACGGCGAATCGCATCGAACTCCCGCGTTGGGGTGATCGGATGCAAAAGCTTCAAGAGGAGAAGTCGGTGCGCCGCTCGCCCGACGCACCGCCGCTCTGGTCGGGGGTCGTGCGAAGCGACGCGACCGAGCTGCGGTTCCCGCCGCGAATGCCGGCCCCGACTCCCGCACCTTGAGGGGAAAATGAACGAGCCGCTTGCGGCTTCGCGAGCAATAGACTCGCGAAGCCGCAAGCGGCTCGGATCGTGGGTCAGCACTTGCGGATGACGCCGGCCAGGATACCGAGGATGCGGATGTCCTCGCGGGTCGGGTCCACGATGATCGGTTCCATCGTGCTGTTCATCGGGTGGAGTTGGATCTCGTTCTTCTTCTTGTAATACTTCTTGAGCGTCATCGCTTTCTCGACCATTGCGATCACCTTCTCGCCGTTCTCGCACGTCTCCGACTTGCGGATCACCACGAAGTCGCCGTCTGCGATGTGGCCGTCGATCATAGACGTGCCGCGCACCTTCACCACGAACAAATCGTCGCTGCCGAACAGCTCACGCATTTCGAGGCGCTCGTCGTCTTCGGCCGATTCGATGGCTTTGCCGGCGGCAACCACACCGACGAGGGGCAGGCTGAACCCGCCGGACGTGACGCCGGGAATTGTGATCCCCCGTGCCTGTGCCTTTAGCGAGTTCTCGCCTTTCTGCACGCGATTGATGTATCCCTTTGACTGCAGCGCCTTCAGGTGGCACATCACGCCATTCGGGGACGAGATGCCGAACTCGAAGCAGATGTCGCGGATCGCGGGCGGAAAGCCTTTTTCCTCGATGTGTTTGCGAATGAAGTTGTAGATCGCCTCTTGCCGGTCGGTCAATGGGACACGGTCAGGCATGATTGGCTCCGGTGGGATGAAAGGCAGACAGACGGTTCCCCCAGAAGGAGCGTCCGCGTCTGTCGGGTTGGTTGTGGTGAACGGCGTCATTGTGTGCGTCTCCTGTGTAAACTTCCTTGTTGACACAATCGTTACGCCTGTCCACTTCTGTATGGAAGTATAAGTAACAACTGTTCACAACGGAAGAGAAAAATTGGGGTTTCCGACCTTGCGCGATACCATTTCGCGAAGTAGTCCGGTCTTTCATCTCTCCTTTGTCCCACGAGGGCGCGTCGCTTGGAGTTACCGACCCCAGCCTGGTTTCCCGACCTGTTCGCGGCTCTGCTGGCCGGGCAAGACCTGTCCGCGGCAGGGGTCACGGAGGCAGTGCGCGACCTCGTCGCAGGGCGCGTGGACGACGCTCGCGGCGCCGCGTTCCTGACCGCGCTTCGCATGAAGGGCGAAACCGCCGAAGAAGTCGCGGCGGCGGCCCTCGTGTTGCGCGAACAAATGATTTGCCTTGTGCCCGTGTCCGGGCAGGTGCTGGACACCTGCGGCACTGGCGGCGATGACAGCGGCACCTTCAACATCAGCACCGCGGCAGCGCTGGTCGCGTGCGGTGCCGGTGTACCGGTTGTGAAGCACGGCGGTCGTGCGGTGTCGAGCAAGTCCGGCAGCGCGGACGTGCTGCGCGAACTCGGCGTTCCGATCGACGCCGGCCCGGAGTGGGCGCAAAAGTGCCTCGACCGCACCGGGTTCGCGTTCTGTTTCGCCCCGCACTTTCACCGCGGCATGGCTCACGTTGCTGATCTCCGAAAGAAGCTCGGTGTTCGCACGCTGTTCAACCTGTTGGGTCCGCTCGCGAACCCGGCCAACGCACCGTACCAACTTCTTGGTGTGGGCAAAGCTGAGTTGTTGGACCCTCTTGCAGCGGCGCTCGCGCATTTGGGGATTCGGCAAGCGGTTCTGGTGTGTAGCCGCGACGGGCTGGACGAAGTGAGTTTGGCGGCCCCGACGATGGTGCGGGTCGTGCGGGGCAACACGTACGAAACCCGCGAGTGGAACCCGTCGGAGTTCGGCCTTTCCTCTGTCTTGACTTCCGAGATTCGCGCGAAGGATTCCATCGAAAGCGCCGCGATCATTCGCGGGGTGCTGAACGGCGACGACGGCCCGGCGCGGCGCATCGTGGTGGCGAACGCGGCGGCAGCTCTGTGGGCCGCGGAAGCGGTATCCACGTTGCGCGAGGGCGTGGAGAAAGCGGAAGCCGCGTTGAAGGCGGGCAAGCCGCTCGCGGTGCTGGACGCGCTGAAGGCGAAGTGAAGCGACTGGGCGAATCGCATCTCGGTTGGTCGCGCGGCCCCTCACCCACCGCAAGTCGCGAAGCGCGACTTCGTGGCGACCTCTCCCCGTGCTTCACGGGGAGAGGTGAAGAGCCTGCGGGTCGGGTTTTTCACCTCGCCCCGCTTCGGGGAGAGGGGTGGCTTTTGCACGCTCACCATAACCAAGAACTTATTCCCGACCCGTTCCTAACAAACAGGTTTCGCGTTGTGGTGGCGTGTGGGTACAATTCACCGACGTTTCGCCTGCGGTTCGCCTCTCGCCTTTCCCTAGCGGGGAACCGACAACATGCCACGAAAGGTAATCCTCGTCGCCGATCCGGGCATCGACACGGCGTTCGCGGTGGCGCTCGCACTTAACGATCCGAACCTCGAAGTGGTCGGCGTGCTGCCCACCGCCGGGAACGTGTCCGCGGAACAGGCGACCGCCAACGTTCACACGCTCATCGATGTCATCGACCCACCCAAGTGGCCCAAACTCGGGGCCGCGCTGCCGGTGCGTTACGACTCCGACGGCACCTCGCTTCACGGCCCCGGCGGATTGGGCGGCGTAACGTTCCCGTCGGCGACGCGGCACACGCTTCACCTGGCCGACAAGTTGCTCTGCGAACTGGCTCACGAGTACCCGCGACAAGTTACGGTGATCAACCTCGGTCCGCTCACGACGCTCGCCGCCGCGCTCGACCGCGACCCAGTTCTGCCAGCGATTCTCGACCAGACGGTAATCATCGGCGGGTGCTGGCGCGAACCCGGCAACGCCGGGGCGGTCGCCGAATTCCACATGCGCCTCGACCCGGACGCGGCCAGGCGTGTTCTTGCCGCCGACCTGAACCCGCTGCTCATTACGCTCGATTCCACGCGCAAGTTGATCTTCTCCCCGCGTGACCTTCTCGACCTGCCGAACCCGGATTCGCGGACGTGTCAGTTCCTGCGTAAGATCGTCCCGTTCGGCATCCGCGCGAGTTCCAACCTGTATGGCATCGAGGGCTTCCACCTGAAGGACGTACTCGGCGTGGTGGCGGTCGCGCTCGCCGGGTGCGTGAGCAGCGAGCCGCATTATGTGGATGTGGAGACGCGAGGCGACCTGACTCGCGGCATGACGGTGATCGACACGCGACCGGGTCGCACGTCCGCGGCGAACGCCAGGGTCGCGACCGGCGTGGCCGTGGACGAGGTCCGAACGTACATCGAACGCACCTTGAAGGCCGCGACCTGACAGCGGAGAAGTTCCTGCAGTTCCAGGTTCCAAGTTGAAGACAGAAGGCGGAGGTTGGGGTCGCTCTTGGTTTTGACTTGGCACTTGGAACTCCTGATCGACATGAGGTCTTTCATGATTCGGTACGCCACGACCGCGATTCTGGGTGCGCTGCTGATCGCGTCGGCGTCCGCGCAGCCACCGGACCCGGAGCCAATCCCGCTTCCGCTGCCCAACCCCATGCCGAAGGCGGCACCGGTGCAAACGCCGACGCCCCTCCCGCTGAAGACGCCAAGGGGCGTCGCGCAGCCAACGGAGGCGGAAGCAGCGGCGTTCGCCAAAACGCTCCGCGCGCTGATGCTCACGAACTTCCCCAACCCGCTCGTCCAATCTAACGACGGCTGGGGGAACCAGAAGGAGTTCGTCGTCGGTGCGTTGATGCTGCGCAGTCCAAAGAAGTTCGGGCCAGAAGTGCCGCGGCAGATGGTCAACGATGGCCTCTGGCGGCGCATCACCGTGCAAGGACTCAAGCCGGCTGACACGCTGGCCGTGGGCATTCCCGAACTCACCAAGCCCACCGCGGAAACCGCGAACCTCACACTGCACGTGGAAATGGAGATCGACTTCCGCGTCGAACACCAACTCTGGAAGCGCGGTCACCAACTCTATTCCGGTGAAACTCGCGGCCACTGCAAGGCGGGGTTGATGATGAAGGTCGAGGTGACGACCAAGACGGAGAAGTTGCCCGGTTCGTTTTTCCCGAACGTCACGCTCTTCATCAAGGTGACGGACGCGAAACTGTTCCACGACAAGATCACGATCGACCACACCGCCGGTCTGGACGGTGAAGATGCGAAAAATGCGGGCGACTTCGTGCTCGACATGGTGAAGGTCGTCAAGCCGGACCTGGAGAAGCAACTTCTGGACAAGGCGAACGCGGCTATCATGAAGTCGGTCGGAGCGAAGGAGATCAAGTTGGAACTGGACAAGATTCTGGGCGTGGCAACTGCGCCACCGGCGGCGAAGAAGTAAGAGGGGGGGAGTGCCGAATGGGTGAAGGGGAGAGAGGACAAAGCCGCCGTGCTCTTGTCTTCTCTCCCCTTCACCCTTTCGGCCCTCCCCCTCTGCGCTCAATCGGGCTTGTCTCACTTCGCGTGTCTGCGTATAGAGTGCCGTCCCCGCGGCGGGCGCGAATCGCCCAACTCGCCGCTACATGGCAAGGATGCCAGCCACCATGCTCCGCTCCGCGACCGCTCTCGCCCTCACGGGCGTTCTTCTCGCTACGCCATTAGCGCCCGCCGCCGACCCCTCACCGGTCGAGAAACACCTCGCGGTGCAGTCCGCGATGGAGTCGGCAAGGAAATACCTCGACGCGCAACTGCCGGCCGAAGCGGTCGCGGCGCTCGAAAAGGAAGTGTCGAACGCGGACGGCAGCAAGACGTACCTCACGCTGCTTCGCGAAGCCTACCTCGCCGAACTCTACCGGCTCGAAAAAACACCAGTTGCCGAACCGGAACGCATCGCCCAAACGCGGCGCAAGCTCTCACTGCTCGGAGGCCCGGTCGCAACAGGTGCTTCACAGCCTTCGCTCGCCAATACCGTTCCCGTGACGCTGCCGGAACCGAACCTGGGGCCGTCGTTGGTTGTTCCCTCGGGGGCTTTACAGCCCCCGCTCGCCAAGCCAGAGAACGACTTCGCGGCGGATGCCGTGGCCGCGTTCAAGAAGGCGAACTACGCGGATGCGGACCGTTTGTTTGCTTCAATCGGTTCGGCGAAACTCACTGCGGAGCAGAAGACCGCGTGGGCGTACTGCTGCATCAAACTCGCCGCGGATCGCGTGAACTCGCCGACTTGTGACGCCACCACTGCTGCCACAGTGGTGCGGGACGTGGCCGAAGCGTTGCAGCTTGTTCCGCGGAACGCGGAACTTCAGAAGGTGGGTCAGCAACTGTTGAAGGCTGCTCAGGCGAAGGCAGGCACCGCGAAGGCGGTGGCCCCGGTCACGGCAAACGGCGACATGATCGAATCTGCGAGCTTCCGCGTGTATCACGGCGGCGACCGCACACTCGGCGACGCGGTCGCGAAGGCGGCCGAAGCGAACCGCAAGCAGATCTTCGAGCGGTGGAGCGGCCCGGCTGGAGGCGCGTGGCAAGCGAAGTGCGACATTGTGATTCACCCAACCGCCGCCGCCTACGCGAAGGCAACGCGCAAGCCAGCCGGGTTCACCGGACACGCGAGCGTGCAGCTGACCAACGGGCGTGCGACGGAACGCCGCATCGACCTCCGTGCCGATGACACCGCGATGGTAACGAACACGCTGCCGCGTGAACTCACGCACGTTGTTCTCGCGGACTTGTTCGCGGACAAGCCGCCGCCGAAATGGGCGCTGGAAGGCATGGCGATCCTCGCGGGTTCGCCGGAGGAGATCAGTCGCTACACGCGAACGCTCCCGCGATGCGCACGTGATGGCGAACTGCGGAACCTCGCGACGCTCTTCGACCTGAAGGACTTCCCCAGCGACAAGATCACCGGCTTCTACTGTCAGAGCGTGAGCGTGACGGAGTACCTCATCAAGTTGAACGGCGAGCGGAACTTCAAGATCTTCTTGAGCGATGCGCAACGCTATGGCACCGCGCAGGCGCTGAAGCGGCAGTACGGCATCGAGAGTACGCAGGCGCTCGATGCAGCCTGGAAGCGCGCAAGCGCGGGGCCGTGAGAGCCGTTTGCGGCTTTGCGTGAAATCGCCCGCGAAGCCGCAAGCGGCACAAGCTCCGCAGAGGAAGACATGACCGCGGACGACGTGATTCGCCTGCTGCAACTCCAAGCCCACCCGGTCGAGGGCGGGTACTTCCGCGAAACGTACCGCTCATCAACGACGATGGCCGCGCACGGCGCGACGCGCAACGTGTCCACCGCGATCTACTATCTGCTCAAGCCGGGACACGTCTCCGAACTGCACGTGCTCCCCGGCGACGAAGTGTTTCACTTCTATCTCGGCGGGTCGGTGCGGATGCTACAACTGTGGCCCGACGGCAGTGGGCGTGAAGTGGTTCTCGGTGCAGACATCGCGGAGGGAGAGGTGCCGCAGTTGGTCGTACCCGGCGGCGTGTGGCAGGGCACGCACCTGATCGGTGACAACGGCTTCGCACTCTTGGGTTGCACCGTAGCGCCGGGCTTCGACTACGCCGATTACAAGAGTGCGAGCCGCGCCGAACTGGTGGCGAAGTGGCCGGCGCTTGCGGAGCAGATTACGAGGCTCACGCCAAGAGGATAGTTCGTGGAGCCGCGACCCGTAGTCCGCGTCGGGGAGCGTGCCGCGTCGGTTGCGAGATCCCCTCCGCGGACTACGGGTCGCGTCTAACAGGACACTCCTACAACGTCTTCAGGTACTCGATCACTTGTGCGCGTTCTTCG
This sequence comes from Planctomycetia bacterium, assembly GCA_005772955.1. Classification (GTDB taxonomy): domain Bacteria; phylum Planctomycetota; class Planctomycetia; order Gemmatales; family Gemmataceae; genus Gemmata. The sequence goes on along the minus strand of SXID01000149.1, from coordinate 38,021 downwards.
TCGGTGAAGTCGTCGCCGTAGACGTGGCCCGCGTTACCGCGGCCTGGCTTTGACGTGTCGTAGATCTTGCGTGCCTCGTGCGGTGAGAGCTTGTCGTTTGCGTCGCGCACTTCGGTCACCTTCCAGCCTACCTTCACCTTGTCGTAATCGGCTTCTTCGGTTTTGTAACTTCGCGTGTACAGTTTGGGGCGGGCCTTCGAGTTCAGCACGCCGTCGAGCGTTGACACACTCGCGTTGTGGAAGTACGGGGCCGTTGCCCAGATGCCATCGAGCGGCGGAGCCTGGTAGCCGTCCGTTGCGCGCAGCGGTAAGCCGTTCACGAACCAACCGCTCTTCTCCTTCCCAAACCACGACGCGGAGTACTCGTTGCCGTAGGCGATGTCGATACCCTTGTGTCGGGTCGGGTCGGTGCCGATCTCTTCGAGCGCGATCACTTTGTTCGGGTACGTCCACCGTTCGCCGTAGTTGCCATGGCATTTCGCGCAGTTCTGCTTGAATAGCGTTTCGCCTTTTGCTGCCTTGTCCTTGTCGACCGCGAACGGGTACTTCGGCGGTTCGAGGTTCACGAGGTACTGCTGCACGTCGCGGAATGCTGGTTCGTGCTTCTCGAAGTCCTTCGGCGTGGTGAGCGGGTGCATCATGAACTGCATGAGCGTGCGGACCGAGCGCGAGTCGGTCGCGCCCGTGTGGTAGATGGTCTTCTTCTTCTTCATGAGCCACCACGCGGGCACGTCTTCGCACTGATCGTCTCGCAGTCCAAGTTCCTTGCGCGGTGAGCGGAGCGTTAAGTCCGGGTTGCGGAAGCCGAGCAGGTACACGCCGAACCCGCCGGCTTCGGTGGTGCCGCGGACATTCGAGAACGTGAACGGTAGTTTCCCGCTGAGGCCGTCTGCTTTCGCCATGTCCTCGAAGAGCGCCTGCACGTCGAGCGTTGTGTTGCCGAGACCGACGTAGCTCTTCCCCGCGATCGACCCCGCGTGACACAGCATGCAGTCGATCCCCACGCCGACGTTCAGCACGCGACTCGCCTTGCGAAGCCCCATCGGGAGGCCGTCGTTCGGGTACGGGGCCGCGTGCAGCCCATAGCGTTCGAGCACGGCCGCGCCGTAGTTCGCGGGCTTCTCGGCAACGCCCCACTGCTTCCACGCATTAGGGAGCGCCTGCTGCGTCCAGAAGGCCGGGATGAATGCGGTTTGCGTGATCGCCTTGTAGCCCACGTCCGAGGGCGCTGGATCCTTGTCGGCGGTGAACGCGGGGACGCAGGCGACGAGCAGCGCGAAAGTGGCGAACGCGAACCGTGTCATCAGCATCTCCCCTGGATCACCAAGTATTCGCCATCATACGCGACGTAGATTCCTTCTCCAACGCAACCGCAGTTCTGGTGCGGGTGAAACAGGCACGTGAGCGAAATTCCCGAAAGCAGTTTCGCGAGCGCAAGAGGTCGGGCGCGGCGCGTACTGGAGATCTAAGCGGTGCGACGAGTGATCGCTACGCGAGACGCGAAAGAACAACCCTAACCCTTCCTCTCTGACGGAACACGACAATGAGGCACAAGACTGCTCGCTCTGGTCGCCCCCTTGTCGCAATCGCCGCCACGATGCTCAGCCCGGGCACGACATCCGCCCTGAACCGGTTCGCGGTGACCGGCATCGAGGACTCGAGCACGAACACGATCACGTATCAGTACATGTGGGGCAACGACCCGTGGCACAACGCCACGCAGAAGCCGGGCGAACAGCGGCTCCACTGGCACACCTACGCGAAGGCCAACGAGAACAAGTCGCCAGAGTTCCACTTCAAGTTCGACTCGGAGTTTGACCCGAAGCAGAAACCGTTCTTCATCACGTACAAGCTAAAGAAGAACGCGGCCCCGGCTCATGACTGGGAAGTCGCCCACAAGTACGTCTTCAAGAACGACGGGAACAAGTTCTTCGTGGACCTGTACGAGTAGAAGTGAGTTGCGAGTGGTGAGTTGCGAGTTGCGAGCAGAAGACCCGAGAACGAAGGCCGCTGGACTTTCGCTCGCAATTCGCAACTCGCGACTGTTCCAGGGTCGGGCTTGCGACCGCGTTCCTCAACCTGATAGAGTCTCCCGTGGGGGACTACCATGCGTTGCATCGTTACCGGCGCGGCCGGGTTCATCGGCTCACATCTGTGCGAGCGGTTGCTCGCGGACGGTCACGCGGTCACGGGTATCGACTGCTTCACCGACTACTACCCACGACCCATCAAAGAGCGGAACCTCGCGGATCTTCGCAAGCACCCGCACTTCCAGTTCCGCGAACTCGATCTGTCGCAGGGCGTGCCCGCTGAAGTCGCTAGCGGCGCGGAGTGGGTGTTCCACCTTGCGGCGATGGCCGGGCTGACGCGAAGCTGGTTGGATTTCGATAGCTACAACCGCCACAACCTTACTGCTACGCACCAGCTGCTCGAAGCGCTGAAGGGTTCGCCCACGCTGAAACGTGTGATCTACGCGAGCACTTCTTCCGTGTACGGCAAGTACGCGAGCGGCGACGAATCGCTTCCGACTCGCCCGAGTTCGCCGTACGGCATCACGAAGCTCGCCGCGGAGCAACTGTGTCGCGTCTACTGCGACGAGTGGAACGTGCCGGCCGTGGTGCTGCGGTACTTCAGCGTGTACGGCCCGCGTCAGCGCCCGGAGATGGGCTACCACCTCTTCATCAATGCGATCCTTCAAGGCAAGCCCATTAAACTCACCGGCGACGGATTGCAGGTTCGCGGCAACACCTACATCGCGGACTGTGTGGAAGCGACGATCCGCGCGACGCAGGCGACACCGGGCGAAACCTTCAACCTCGGCGGCGGCGAACTGGTGACGGTGCTGGAGGTGTTCAAGAAGCTGGAGCGCATCATTGGGAAGCCGGCGATCATCGAACGCCACCCGCCGCGCACCGGCGACCAACTCGCGACCGGTGCCGACGTGACGAAACTCTTCCGCCATTTGGGATGGAAGCCAACGACGAGCATCGACGCCGGTTTAGCACGACAGGTGGAGTGGCAGAAGACACTTCTCAGTTAGCCGCGTCCCGAAGGGGATCGCGAAGGACGGCACGGATGCTCGACACCCTGAACCGGCACCTGGAGTTCCCCACGAATGGTGGACAGTGTTTAGCGGTGGGTTTGGTTATGCGTCCGTTCGTACTCGTCTGGGGCAACGTACCCCAGTGACGAGTGGCGCCGGACGCGGTTGTAGAACGCTTCGATGTACTCGAAGATGCTCGGCTACGCGATCAGATGTTCTCAATACAGCCCGATGTCGAGCGAGTTGGAGAGCGCGCGGCCGACCCACCAGGCGCTACTACGCCAGCGGGCGTGGATCTTCACGATCGCGAGTTGACCGGGATCGATGGTCAGGTCCGGGTCGGTCATCGCGATTTCCACCAGATACACCTGCGCCAGCGGGATGAGCACGTTCGGGTCGTCGCCCGGCTTGACCGCGAGCGATCCTCCGCCGCGTTGCGTCAGCGCCAGCGGCACCGTGGCCGCGTTCTGTGCCGGCAACCTGCGGAGTTTCCCGCTGAACGTACGGTCGCTCCGGCCTTTCGCGCACACCGACACGTCCAGTTCGCCGTACACCGCGAGGTCGTCCTTCAGCACGCGGAAGTCCGGTGGGCTGACCGGCACCTTCAGAATCAGCCGGCCCAGGTCGCCCACCGTGAACACCGGGGCCGTTTCGGCGTAACCCTTGTCGAAGAGTTTGCCGACATCGTCGCGCTTTGGCGTGGTGAGGAGAACTCCGTCGCGTGGGGCTTTCAACTCGCGCAAGCGGTTCTGGCGGGCGAGCAACCGTGTTACTTCGTCAGCGGCAGTTTCGGCCTTCGCGCGGGCCTTCTTGTACTCCGCCGCGAACCGCTGTTCGGCCGCCGTGTCTCCCGCACCGCGTGCCTTGATCGCGGAAGCGTTCAGCAACCCCGCCGTTAGCCACTGCTCGTTCTTGATCGACTGCGCCTTCGCCAGTTCGACCTCCAGTGTCTCGCTCTTGAAGGTCGCCAGCGTTTGCCCGCGGCGCACATTCTGTCCCGGTCCCACGTCTTCGATCGCGACCAGACGCGCCGGTTCCGCCAGCAGCACGCCTTCAAAGTGGTCGGGATCGACCGCGACCAGACCCGTCTCGTGGACCCGACTCACCGGCAACGGCAGGAAAAAGAACCCCAGGAGCAACAACCCGAACACACCGAGGGTGATCTGCACCCGCGCCGCTTTCATGTCTGGTAACCGCCCGCGCTGACGAATGTTTTTGATCACCTTGTATCCCGGCCAGATGAACAGCGACGCCAGCGACATGATCGCTAACATCTGGCTCAGGATTTTGAGTTTCGGACCCATGAAGTCGGCAAGGAACCACAGAATGCTGAACGTCACCACCCACCGGTACACCCAACTCGCGATCGCGTAGATCACGAACAGCCACTTGCGCCCCGGGGCCATGTACGCGTCCGGCGGCACCTCGACGCCCAGGCACTTCGACAGGAACAGGTTGTTCAGGAACTTGGTAGCCTTCTCGCGCAGGTTCGGCACTTCCAACCAGTCGGCGAGGATGTAGTAACCATCGAAGCGCATCAACGGGTTCGCGTTGAACATCACGGTGGACACCGAACACAGCACCATGATACACAGCGCGATGTTGTTCGCGGTGGGGTACGCGGGCGTGTACCACCACACGAACGTGGCGATGGACGCGATCACCAACTCGACGTAGATGCCCGCGAAGCTGATGATGATCCGCTTCCACTTGTCGGCCAGTGTCCACGCGTCGGTCACGTTCGCGTAGAGCGCCGGCGAGAGGCACATGAGCAAGATGCCCATTTCGTGACACTCGCCGCCGAACGCTTTACAACTCAACCCGTGCCCGAACTCGTGGATGACCTTCACCACGCCGAGTGAGAGCCACATGTAGAGCACGGAGTTCCACGTAAAGAACTCCTGGTACGCCGGCAACTTCGCCTGGAACGTGTTGAAGTGCAGCGTGACGTGAACTACTGCCGCGATCATCAACCCGACGCTGAGCGCGAAGAACCACAGCGTGAAGATCCACGACAGGTAGCGAAACATCCACGTGAGCAGTCGGTCCGGGTCGAAGACCGGAATCTTGAGGTACAGGATGTTGGAGAAGGTCGCGAGCCGGCGCATCCGGCGCTGCTTGGCACGCCGTTGAAACAGGTGCTGCGCCGCACCGGGTTGTTCGTTCTGCACCAGACCCGCGGTCACCAGTTGACGCGCGAAACCCTCCAGGTCTGCTTGCTCTAACCGCATCGGCTTGAATTCTTCCTCGAACTGCTTCTGCACCTCTTCCATCGTGTGTTTGCCGTCGAACAACTGGAACACGAAGTATTCTTGCTTGCTGAACCGGTAGTACCGGAGGCACACCGGATCCTTGATGACGGTGAACGTCTTCCCCTCGTACTTCTGCTCGAACGCCTGAAGGTCGGGGCGCACGCGCAGCCGCACCTGCTTGCGGCGCTCCGCGGGGCTGTTCAGGTTCGTGATCAGGTCGTTGGCCATGTGAAAACAGTCACGAGTAGCGAGTGACAAGTTGCGAGTCGGAGAAATCGAGCGAGGAGGACGAGTGACGAGCAAAGCCCGCGATCAGGTTTTGCTCGTCACTCGCCACACATTGCTCGCTACTTCTCCGAAGCGATGATGACGTTGGCGATGCTGTGGTCAAGGAGCCGGAGTTCCCGGTTGTCCATCTCGACGCGAACCGTGACGTACTTGGTGTCGGCCGCGTCGATGTTCACGATCCGTCCCTTGTACGCCTTGGGCGCCTGGGTCGGGGGCTTCCACAGGTGAACGGAGCCGGCGCTGGTGCCGACCACGAGGAACTGCTCGCCACGAACCGGGCTGAACGCAATAGCCGTTACCGGCGTGCGGTTGGGGGTGATGAGCCGTCCCACTTCCGCTCCGCGCCCGCCGGTGCGGGGCGATTGCCACACTTGGAGAGCGCCTTTGAGGTCGCCGTCGCCGCCAGCCGTTGCGATGGTGTAAGGCACCTTCGCCGCATCAGTACCAGGCGCCACCTCGTCGGGGCCAAACACGGCAAATGTGGAGAACGAACCGGCCGAGCCGCCGTTCTGGATCTGCCCCACAGTCTGCCCGGTCGCCGGATCAACCAAGTCCACGCGGGCCTTGTCCTGGTCGAAGAGCATACGCGCGCCGTCGCGGCTGACGCCGAGCACGTCGATGGCCCCGGCCCGGTGGTCGAGCGTGCGAACCACGGCAGCCTGTTCGGTGCCGAGTTTCCACACCTTGACGGTGCCGTCCTTCGACGCGGTGATGAGCGTGTTTTGGGGGGTGAAACTCACGGACGTGACCGAGTCGCGGTGTTCCAGCGCAAGCGAATAGAGTTTCTTCGCGGTCGCGACTTCCCACACGAACACGTCGCGCCCAGCGGCGGTGGCGAAGTGCCGTCCATCCGGGCTAATCGCGACTGCCTGAACCGCGGACGCGTGCGCGTCGTCCGGTTCCGCTCTCGGTGTCGTTGGGAGTTTGTCGCGGTTCGACACGTCCCAAATGCGGACTTTGCCGTCGTCGGCCCCTGTGATGATGAGTGAGGCTTTCGAGGTCGCGGGCGTCGCGGCAACGCACTTCACGCCGACCGGGTGCGGCAGATTGTGCGGAACCGCCGGGCGGTTCGGTTTCTTACCCAGGTTCGGATCCCACACCAGCGCGCCGCCGTCGGCACCAGCGGAAACGACAAGCGGGCCGTCCGGGTGCGCGGTGACCGCGACGCCGGTGACCGCTTGACGGTGTCCCGTGTGCGATGCTTCCGGCGCACTCGGCAGCGCCGGCTCGATAATCACGTCCTTGTTGTTCTGCATGTGTTCGCGCACTTGCGCGAAGTACTGAACGTCGATCTGGCCCTCGATCCGCACCTTGTCGGTGCCCTCGATTTCCATGATCTTCTCGCCGGCCTTCACATACTCGCCGGGGCGTTTGGAGATGGTGCGAATGGTGCCGTCCACGCCGCTCTTGACCTGGTGCCGGCCGATCAACACTTGTGCTTCCTTGTAGTCCGCCTCGGACTTCGCGATCTGCTGGGTCGCCTGGTCGAGGTTCTCAAGGAACCGGCTGAGCGTGATGAGGTCGTCGAGTACCTCCTTGGTGAGTTGGTCGCCGTACACCTTCAAGGTGATCTCGTATTTCTTCTTGGCAGCATTCGCCCCCGTAGTGGCGTTCTCCTTGGCCTTGATCGCCGAGTCCTTGATCTTCTGCGCTCCGTCGAGGCGCGCCTGGACGAGTTGGTCGTCCATGAACGCGACCACCTGCCGCGCATCGACGGGCATACTCTCGCGGATTCGCTTCAGGGGGGTCGGATTCTTCGGGTTTGGGTCACGCGGGTGGTAGATGACCCACTCGCGTTTCTGCGCGTCAGTCAGTTTCTCGTACTCGCCGGGCTTGAACCCGGTGGCGAATAATTCGATGGTGCCGTCCACCTCGGCCGAAACGATTTGCCGTTCCTCATACTGTACGACGCAGTTCGGGATCACCAACGGTTCGCCGCTCGCGGCCTGCGCCTCGTACGTCAGCGGCGCAGCCGCCGCGTACAGCGGGCTACCAGTCTTGACCGGGACGGCGAGTTCGGGGGTGCCGGGCTTGTCGCCTGTCGGGTTGGGTTTGGGTCCGCAGCCGATGAGCAGGGCGGCGAGTACGGTCGGAAGGCACCAGAACGCGAGTACACGCGAGCGCATGACGTTGTCCTCTAGTCAAAAAGGGGACGAGGGGTTGTAGCGTGGGTGCCACCGGGGTCCGGCGCTCGCCGGCCGCTGGGAGGCGGGACTTTGGGGAAGTTGCGAGTTCAGAGTTGCGAACTGCGAGGTGAAAGCAATCGCCGGTTTTGTGCTTTCAACTCGCACCTCGCACCTCACACCTCGCAACTTAGAAGAAGAACACGACCTTCTCGTAGAACCACTCCCAGACGCCGTGGAAGAGCGTGTAGCCGAGTGCGTGTTCGCCGCAGCGGATCCGGGTGCGAACCTCAAGTCCGGTGATGAAGTGGTTCCGCGGCACCCACCGGCTTTCGTCGATCCCCTTCACGTTCAACTTCACGTAGGCGGTCACGACCGGTTCGTTCTCGTCGTGCTCGTTCTTGTTGGGCACCGCTTCGGCGGCGATGTCATCGCGGTACAGACGGCCCGTATAACTCGTGTCCGTCTGACTCGACAATAGCACATCCACGTCGAGGAACTTGCGGTCGCCCTTCACCGGGTCTTTGTTGATCAGGTGCTTCTTCGGGTCCGCGAAGGCTCTGAGCACCTGCCCGACATTGCGCTGCGGGATCTTCAGTTCGATGTGCCACGCGCCTTCGAGGTTGCCGATGCGAAGCATCTCCTCGTTGGGTCGCATGGTTCGCCCGAGCAGGCTCTCGCGTCGGTCGTCGTTGAGCACGGTCCATCGCGAGCGGCCGAGTTCGCGTGCAAGTCTGGTGTCGAAGTCCGGCGCAATGGCGCGGAAGTGGCCGGGGCCGGAATTGTTTGCCTGGCCCTTGCTGTTCGGCTTGTTGTTCACCTTGTTGTACTGTTGGTCGAGCGCCTCCATGTCGCCCTGTGCCTTCTTGCTTCGGCCCTCAGCAACGGTCTTGTCGGCCGAGACGCGGTTCCGGTCTTCCTTGCTCAGGTTGGTTTGGAGCTGTTTCGTGTATTCAGACACGAAACTGCTCTGTTCGTTCCACTCGCTCCGCGCCCGGTTGTACTCGTCGGCTAGCGACTCACTGTACAAGGCGACGAGTTCAAAGTTGGGATCGACCTGCTGGCCCGGCTTGGCGCGGACCTCCTTCACCACACCTTCGCGTGGCGGGAAGATCTTGGCGATTTCGACGGGCAGCATCTGGCCCTTCGCCTCCATTCTCAACTGGGCGCCGAACGGGGGGATCGACGGCGGCGCAGCCATCACGCCCACAAGCACCGCGACCAGTAGCGCGATCGACGCGGCGATGAACCGCCGCTTGCCGCCGAGACCCTCCTGAACCCTGGCGATCGGCCACCACAGGAACTTGAGCGGGACACGCTTGAGTTCGGCCGCGTTGTACAGCGCCGGTGCCGCGTGCTTGGTCACCACGTCGAGCCGTTGGAGCAGCGGTTCGGTTTGTTCTGGTGGGTTGAAGCACTCCATGACCAGTATGGCGCGGGCCGGCTTGGTCATGTCTTTCTCGCGCTCGTCGCGCGTCGGCTGCACGATGAGCAACTTCGGCTGGCTCTCGTGCAGGTAGTCGTCGAGCGCGTGAGCGACAGCCGCGGGCAACCCGGGATCCTTCTCGCCCTTGAACGTGAGCGGTTCGCCCCACTGCAACACGGCTTCCATGAGCCGGCGCAGCGAGCGGACGTGTGTGCTGGCCTTCTCGACCACATCGGCCCCGCTGACCGATTCGACGGTGACGCGGTAGCGGTCGTGGCGAATCCCGACGCACAATCGGTCGCACTCGATCAGTTTACGTCCCTCATTGGCGACGTGGTACGCCACCTCGGTGGGGTTCAAACTGCTGTGGATCTGTCGAGCGAATGATTCGACTTGCGCGTACGTCTTCTCGACGCCGGCCGCGATGCGGGCGTTGCTGAAACTGTGGTACTGGCTCGCGTACCCGGCCATCTGGAACGTGTAGTTCAAGAAGGTGGGGTACAGGCGCGGGTCGTGTGTGGCATCCTGGAAGATTTCGAGGATGCCGAGCGCCTGCTTGTCGGGCGTAACAATCGGGGCGAAGAGCGTGAAGTGGTCGGTGAGGTTGGCGGGCGGAACAGGCCCAGGTTCGCCGGGACCGGGGGCCATGCGCCCGTTCGGCTCCAACAGCACCGGGCGCGGCGGCGCGGCCTGGAACACCTGTCGCAGCACCTCGTTGTGGCACTGACGCGCGCCGCGGCGCGCGTCCAGTCCAACCTTGTCGATGTTCTCCTGACACGCGAGTTGCAGGAAGCCTTGCGGCGTGCGGAGCCACACGGCGCCTGCGGGCGCGTCGATGGCCGAAAGCGTGCGGTTCAGGAACTGCTGGTAGAAGTCGGTGGGTGCCAGCGCAGAGCCGGCCAGTTTCCCGGCTGACTCGAAGGCGTCTTCGATCTGGCGTGCGTACTTGGTCCGGGCGGCGTCGCCACCACCGGAAGATTGTGGGGTGGGCGCGGTGGTTGGGGTTGTACTCACGGGGAACCTCGTACTGCGTTACACCGAGCAAACCGGAGGGCGCGATTAGCCGCGTCCTGAGGATCATACCTCAGAAACGGCGAAGGGGGCAAGTTCGCCCCTCGATCGGGGCGTTTCAAAGTAGCAGCACACTCCGTGTGCCGTCGCTTCGCAACTCAAGAACGTTTGGCGGTTCTGACTCACGTAACAACGGCACACGGAGTGTGCCTACTACTTTGAAACGCCCCAACCACTCATCTTACGCACGCGCTTATGCACCGGGGTGCTGATTCTCCCACGTCAGGATGTGGTGCATGAGGTCGCCGGGGTCCATGTCGTTGGCCGGGAGTGGCCAGTCGAACCGCTCGGACGCGGCCAGTTGGATTGCGGCACCGCGGTCGAATGGGTCGCCCCACAGTTGCACGAATCGGCCGATGGCTCGCCCGCGTCGGCACAATCTCTCGACGCACGACCACGCGTCGTCCTCGGAGCGGGCCGCGTCCGAGAGCAGTTCGGTCCAGTCCGCGAGCCATTCGACCAACATCCGCGCCTCGATGTCACCTAATCCGCGGGTCATCGCCTCGTCGCGCAACACGAGGCGAATGAGCGTATCACACTGCGTCGGCATGAACCGTTCCCCCAGGCCGTCCACGACAATTACCGGCCGACGAGTCCCCCAACCCGCTGGCCCCGTCCGTTCCCGTCTCTGTGCTTCGTGTGAAGTGAGGGTCGTATATCGCCGGTTCGCAGTGCTCGCAAGCGGACATCGCGCTCTTCGTGCCTGGTTCGTGCGTAGAGTTGGCACGGGCGAGCAAGTGGCGTAATCTGGGCGAAGCACTCTCGCCACACGCTTCCCATTCGGGTCACGGTTAAACTGGAACGCCCATGTTTGAACTGGTTGACGTTGTCCTCGTGTTCCTTGGGATATTCTTCGTTCTCCTCGGGCTGACGTGGCTGTTCCCGGCACTGCTACGGCCGGTGTTGTGGGTTGTCGCACGTGTGCTGTACCGGTTCACGGTGTATCACCGCGACCGCGTCCCCGCGACCGGCGGCGTGCTGATCGTTGCGAACCACGTGAGTTACATCGACTGGCTGGTGTTCTGGGTCGCGTGCCCGCGATCGGTCACGTTCGTGCTGTGGGGGATGTACTACCGGAACCCGGTGTTGCGGTTCTTCCTGTCCTGGGCGAGGCACAACACGGTTCGTATCACCGACCGCATCACGCACGCGCACGCGGTCAACGACAGTTTGAAGCAGATCGCGGCGGCGCTGGACGCGGGGCGTGTGGTGGTGATGTTCCCCGAAGGCGCTCTCACGCGAGCCGGGAACATGCTGCCGTTCGGACGCGGAGTCGAGCGCATCCTGAAGATGACAACGACCGCGATGCCGGTGATTCCCGCTTGCACCGCGGGGCTGTGGACCGGTTTCTTCAGTCATGGAAACGGGCCGATCTTACGGAAGTGGCCGAAGGCGTTCCGGCCGCGCGTCAGCGTGCTGTTTGGGGAAGCGAAGAGACCTCTCCCCCCAACCCCCTCCCCTAAGAAGGGAAGGGGAGCAGGACTTACTCCCCCTCCCTTCTTAGGGGAGGGGGTTGGGGGGAGAGGTTCTTCGCCCCGCGCCGCCAACCTGCGCCTCGCGGTGCAGGAAGCGACCGCGGATCTCTCCATCCTCGAAAGCGCACACCTGCTGCCAGTGCATCGGCGGTTCGTGCGGGTCGCGTCGAAGTTCCGTCGTCTGTTCAAACCGGCAATCGTGGACAATCACCCCAACAGCCCGCCGCGCACGCTCTCGTGGGCGAAGCTCCTTGTCGGCGCGCTGTGCATCACGCGATACCTGCGCTCGCGCGTAGGCGACGCGCCGAACGTCGGTATCTGGCTCCCAACGGGGTTGGGCGGCGCGCTCGCGAACATCGCTGCCGCGTTTCTGGGCAAGGCGTCCGTGAATCTGAACTACACCGCCGGTCCCGCGGCGGTGCGCTCTGCGATCCAGCAGGCTGGCATGCGGTTCGTCATCACCGCCAAGCGGTTCGCCAACCGCTTTCCGATCGAGCTGCCTGAGGGCGTCACCGTTGTATACCTCGAGGACGCGCTCGAAGGCGTCACAAAGTGGGAGCGTATCCGCACCTTCCTTCTCGTTCTTATGTTGCCCGGTTGGGCCATTGACCGGTTCTGTCTAGGGTTACACCGGCACCGGCTCGACGATGTGCTTACCATCGTGTTCAGCAGCGGCAGCACGGGCGAGCCAAAAGGCGTGGTGCTCACGCACCGGAACATCGCCGCGAACACGGACGCGTCGGTGCGCACGCTCGAGGTGGTGCCGGGCGAGGTGCTGTTTGGCATCCTCCCGTTCTTCCATAGTTTCGGGTACACGGTGTGTCTGTGGGTGCCGATGAACTCGCCGTGTACCGCGGTGTATTTCCCCGATCCGCGACAGTCGAAGGAGGTGGGCGAGATCGCACGCACGAACCGCGCTACGGTGATGGCCGCGACCGCGACGTTTCTCCGCTTCTACATGCGCCGGTGTGGGCCTGACGACTTCCGCACACTGCGGCTCATCATCTGCGGCGCGGAAAAGCTGCCGGTGAAACTCCAGGATGAGTTCCGCGAGAAGTTCGGCGTGTTGCCGCTCGAAGGGTATGGCTGCACCGAACTGTCGCCGGTTGTGTCGTGTAACATGCCGGACGTGAACGTCGGCGGGATGCCGCAACAGCGGAACACACGCGGCACCATCGGTCAGCCGATCTTCGGCGTGTGCGTGAAGGCGTTCGACGCCGACACGATGGAACCGCTGCCGGTCGGCGTGGAGGGCGTGTTGTGCGCGAAGGGGCCGAACGTGATGAGCGGCTACCTGAACCAACCGCAGAAGACCGCGACCGTGATTCGCGACGGCTGGTACAACACCGGTGACATGGGGTTGATCGAGGCGAACGGATTCGCGCGAATCACTGGGCGGCTGTCGCGGTTCGCGAAGATCGCGGGGGAGATGGTGCCGCTTGAAAAACTCGATGATGAGATGCACGAATTGCTTGCGACCGGAGGCGACCGCGTCCTCGCTGTGGCAGCGGTGCCGGACGAGAAACGCGGTGAGCGGCTTGTGGTGCTGTACCTCCCCGAAATCGCGGCGAAACTCCCGGAGTTGCTGGGCGCTCTCTCGAAGCGAGGCATCCCGAATCTGTGGGTACCGGACCGCCGTGATTGTTACCCGGTGGACGCGATGCCCGTTCTCGGTAGCGGCAAACTCGACCTGAAGAAACTCAGCGACACCGCGAAGGAACTGTCTGCGCGTTAGCGCATCGTAGTCATCACGCTCCGCGTGATGTCTTTACCGTAGTCATCACGCTCCGCGTGATGTCGCCTTCGCGGTTCAGGTGCGATTCGAGCAACCGTTATCACTTCCCGCAGCGCGGACATCACGCGGAGCGTGATGACTACCATGAAGACCACCGGAGATTCCCCCGTGTCGCGCCGCAAGTTTCTCACCGCGCGCTGGTGCAACCTGATCCTCGCGAACTACGCGGTGCCGGAGGAACTGCTGCGCCCGCTGGTGCCGCCGGGTTGCGAACTCGACCGCCGCGACGGAGCGTGCTGGGCGAGTCTGGTGGGCTTCCAGTTCCTCGGGACTCGCGTTCTCGGAATCGGCTGGCCGGGGTTCCGCAACTTCCCCGAATGGAATCTGCGGTTCTACGTCTCCCACAACGGCGCGCGGGGGGTGTGCTTCGTGCGCGAGTTCGTGCCGCAGTGGACCGTTGCGACGTTGGCGCGTGTGATCTACAACGAGCCGTACCGGGCCGCGCGAATGACTATGCACATTGAAGAGGAACCCGACTTACTCACCGCGACCTACACCCTGAAGTGGGCCGGCCGCGTTCACTCGCTCCGCGCGGTCGGCGAGAAGCCCGCGTTTCGGCCCGCGTCCGACAGCACGGAACACTGGTTCAAGGAACACTCATGGGGCTTCGGCACGAGTCGCCTCGGGAAGCTGATCCGCTACGAGGTGAACCATCCCGAGTGGGACGTGTACCCCGTGCGCGAGTTCACAGCAGACGTTGATTGGGCGACGCTATACGGCGCCGAGTGGGGCGTGATGAACGGCACACAACCAGCGAGCGTGGTGCTCGCGGCCGGCAGCGAGATCGCGGTGTTCCCGAAAGGGTGAAGGTATCCGCGACACTCCGCTTCCATTACACTCGTCGCAGCCGTTCACTCTCCTTCGAGGCCACCCATGCCGCGTTTGTTGCTTCTGTCTTCTCTCACACTCGCACTTACCCTGACACTCACCCAAGGCGCCGACTGGACACAGTTCCGCGGATCGACCGGAAGCGGCGTGAGCGCCGAGAAGGGGCTGCCGTCGAAGTGGAGCGCGAAGGAGAATCTCGCGTGGAAGACCGAGATGCCCGGCCCCGGTTCGTCGTGCCCGGTGTTCATCGGTGACCGCATCTTCATCACGTGCTACACCGGTTACAACGTGCCCGGTCAGGCGAAGGGCGAGCAAGCCAACTTGCGCAGAAACCTCCTCATACTCGACCGCAAGACCGGCAAGATTCTCGCGAACAAGGAGATCGAAGCGAAACTGCCGGAGCAAGAGACTATCCGCGACAACCACGGCTACGCGTCCAGCACGCCCGCGGTGGACGCGGAGCGCGTGTACTGCTTCTTCGGCAAGTCCGGCGCGTTCGCGTTCGACCACACCGGCAAGCAACTCTGGCAGGCGAACGTCGGCACGCAACTGAACGGTTGGGGTTCCGCCGCGTCACCGGTGCTGCACGGCGACCTCGTGTTCGTGAACGCGAGCGTCGAGAGTCAGACGCTGTTCGCGCTCGACAAGAAGACCGGGAAGGAGAAGTGGAAGGCGACCGGCATCAGGGAGTCGTGGAACACGCCACTGATCGTGAAGAACAAGGACGGCAAGGACGAACTGGTGGTCGCGATTCAGGGCAAGGTGCTCGCCTTCGACCCTGCGACCGGCGCGTCACTCTGGACGTGCGCCACCGACATCACGTGGTACATGGTGCCGAGTCTGGTGGCGCACGACGGCATCGTGTACGTTCTCGGCGGGCGCAGCGGGGTCGCGGCGATGGCCGTTCGCGCGGGCGGGAAGGGCGACGTGACCAAGACGCACCGCCTCTGGACGGGCAAGAAGGGCGCGAACGTGTCGTCACCGGTGTACCACGACGGCCACTTGTACTGGGCGAACGAGGCGACCGGGGTCGCGTTCTGCGCGAAGGCCGCGACCGGCGAAGTGGTGTACGAGGAACGCGTCCCGCGCCCGGACACGATCTACGCGTCGTCGCTGCTGGCCGACGGAAAGATGCACTACCTGGCGCGCAACGGGCAGACGTTCGTGGTCGCGGCCAAGCCCACATTCGAGTTGATCGCGACGAACGACCTGCGCGACGGGAGCCTGTTCCATGCGGCCCCGGTGGCCATCGACGGCCGGCTCTTCATCCGCTCCGATAAGGCGCTGTATTGTCTGGAGAAGAAGTAAACCGCCGTGGACAGCGGTTCCGCACTGCGCCGCGGGCTTGTGCGGAATCGCCCCTTTGCCTACACTTTCTCTTAGACGCACCCGTAGCTCAACTGGATAGAGCATCGGTCTTCGGAACCGAGGGTTAGAGGTTCAAATCCTCTCGGGTGTACTCGAATCACTTCTCGTCGCGCGCACCGGCCTTGCGTGGCCGGCGCGTCTGCCGCATACGCTACCCAATAACCACCCAACGAGGCACCCGCGAGCAACTCAATGTCTGGTTCATCCTGACGAGGTGTTGAGGTGCCGCCGAACTCCACGCACCGCATCGTAATCATCGTGTTAGGGAATGCCGACCACGTTGAGAATCTCCGGTTTGTTCTTTACCCAACCTTCCCCCTAACTCCGAACCCACTCAGAATTGTTCGCGCTGGTGCGAATCCATCCTACAACCGGCCGCTGACGGGTTCCACCGCGAACGTGAACGCGTCGCACGACACCACGCTCGGCAGGGGCAGGATCGCGCGGTCGGTGCAGGGGCGGTCGTCGATCGTGAACCGCGTGGCGGGGACTCGTACACTCAGCCCGTCGCGCGAACGGTAGATCAGCACCGGGGCCGGCACCTTCAAGGGGATGTGCGAGTCTGGCTCCAGACCGAGGATCAGTTCGTTGCCCATGAGCAGCACTGCTTCCACCGAGATCGGCAAACGGTGACCGCTCGTGAGTTCGAGCCGCGCCGACGAACTCATCGCGACCGGGCGGTGGAACACGAACTGACAACTCGCGCCCAGCGTGACGCGGTCGCCCGTGTTCAGGACCGCATGCTTTGTCTCGGTGCCATTCACGCGAATCCCGCGACCGGACTCGATCACGTAGCCTTCGGGGTCGCGTGTCAGTTCGGCGTGCGTGCGCGACACGTCCGCGAATAGTGGCACGTCCACCGGGCCACCGGCGGTCGCCTGCCCGAACGTGATTCGGCTCGACAGGCACACCAAGTAGCCGCCGACGCCATCGACCCACAGCAGGAACCGCTTGGGTTGCGGTGCGCCGCCCGTGGAAGAGAGTATCGTACCGCCGGACACGCTTGCGGCGGGCGGGCGAGCGATGGGGTGTTCGGGGGTCGGCGGAGGCGGGCGCATGGAGTCCCATCGCGTGTCGCGTGGCCCGCCCGCCACCGCCGACGTGCTTCGCACACGGGCGCTCACAGCTGGTTGGTCTGAGGCGAGCGGTAGCGCGAAGTCGGCCGTCTCCGGCGACGCGACCACCCACGCCTTCCCGCGAACCGCCTTCGCTTCGCGATGGTCTGGCGCGACCGCAAGCACCTCCGCCGCAACCGCCACGGCTTCGCGCCACTGTTTCGCCTCCGCCGCGTCCATCAGGCGCCCGACCGCTTCGAGGAATCGTGCGTGCCGGCTCTCTACCTCTGCGCGGAACCGCTCCAGTCCGGTCGCGGGGCAGGCGAGTTTGGGCACAATGCGGTCGAGTTCGGAGGTGGCACGAAGGAACTCGCCGCGGTCGGCGAGTTCGGCTGCGTGAACCCAGTCCTGCGCCGCGGTTTCGAGCCGTTCGAGGTCCGGGTGCCGCACGCCGCGGTCGCGGATCTTGGTGATCTGGTCGAGTGTGTCGATGGGGCGGCCCGCCTCGAGCATCGCCTTCGCCTGAACGACGGACAGTCGCGTGAGCGTGTACCGGAGGTCGGAAACCACCTTCTCGCCGGTGTTGAGCGATTCGGCCGCGAGCAGGTCGCGCCACGCGGTTTCGGGGTTGTGCTGGTCGAGCGCCTTGATCGCACGAGTCGCGTACGCCCTCACAACTTCGCGCGCCAACTTGTGCGCCCGCCGGTGCCCCTCGGCGATGAGCGGTTCAAGGAGCCGGTGCGCATCGGCCGGGCGCCCGGCGGCGATGGCCTCCTGCGCCTGACGCAAAGCCAACCACGGAGACGCTGCCATATGCGAACGCGAAAGGAGTGATGGGGCCGTGGTTCAGTGTACCAGAAGGCGAGTGGAAGGCATAAGCCCTCCGCTCGCCGGAGACCACCGACAACGAAAAACGCCCCGGTCGGGTGACCGGAGCGTTCAGGGTTGTCGTGTTCACCGCGGGTTACTCGATCTTGGTGCTTTCCGGCTTCTTGGCCGGGCCGTTCAGCGGGGCGAGGATGTCGTCCACCGACTTGCCGTTGCCGGTCGTGGCGGGGACGTCGTCCAGCGTGGTCTGGGTGATCTTCAGCTCCTCACGCTTGACTTCCACCCTGGTCCGCAGTTTGCGGAGGTCTTCCTTGATCTTCGCGAGCCGGGTGTCGTCGGTCTGGTACTTGCTCTCGGTCTGCTGCAGTTTCAGCAGGGCGAGTTCCGCTTCCATCTCTTCGACCGCACCGGCCAGTTCCGACTTCTGGTTCTTCGTCGCTTCGAGTTGCTTCTCGATGCTGTCACGAATCTTGATGCGGTTGGTGAGCAGCGCCTCGTGAGCAACCAGCGACTTCTGGGCGTTGGTGTACCGCTTCACGTCCACTTCCAGTTCCGTCTTGGCCGTCGCCACGTTCAGCGAGCGGTTGCCGAACGAGACCGTTTGGAGCGAGTCCTTCTCGGCCGTCTTGATCGCCACGGCGCGAGCATTGATCCGTTCCTTCTCGCCGCTCTGCATCGCGGCCATCTCGTCAACCTTGCCCTTGAGTTGGTTCACTTCGACCCGCTCCTTGGCGAGTTGGTTCACCAGCGTCTTCACGTCCTTGTCGAGAAGGTTGATCTCGGTCTTGAGGCGGGCGATCTCTTCTTCCGGCGGGATGCTTTCCGCAACTGCTTGCTCGGCCGCGCGGTATTTCGATTCGATGTAGGATGCGAGCTTCGTCCCGCCGATCGCGGCGATGGCCACGAAGCCGACCACAGCCAGGATTACCATTTTCTTGAGCATCGCAGACCCTCACGTTGGAAGTTCCAGGTCGGCCGTCCCGTTGCACCGGGCTCCTGCCGTTCATACCTAATTGTTCGCTGCCTGCAGCACCACATTTGCGCCAATTATATCCGATTTCGATTTCGTCGTGAAATCCCTGATTCCGTGAAAACCGGATCTCCCACACTTCGAGACGATAACCGATTCAGGCAATTTGAGTTACGGAACATCGGCTGGCAAGAGCCGCGCCGGTGGCTCTGCAACAGGAACCGCGGAACTGGGTGCCCGCACAACTGGAAAACGCTCCCGCTACGCCGCAACGTCCTCGCCGCTTGCGGCGTAGCGGGCGAACACTGTCGTTCACTTCACCAACTCCGGCAGGTACTTCACCGGGAGCGTGCCGTGGCTCAGCACGTCCTCGTGGAACTTGCCCAGATCGAACTTGTCGCCGCGCTTGCGCTGTACGTCCTGACGCAACCGGTAGAACGCGGTGCGGCCCACGAAGTACGTCGAGAGTTGCGTGCTGCTCTGCTTCGCACGCGCGATCTTGCCGACCGCTTCCGCCTCCGTCTGGAACCCGCGCCCGACCAGTAACTGCATCGCGTCTTCGTCGGTCATGTTCGAGCAGTGCATCTTGTTGTCGAGGATCGCGTTCAGCACCGCGCGAATGTAGAACTTCAGTTGGTGCAACCGCAACGACAGGTCACCGTCGCCGTAGCCCTGATCGAGCATCATCTGCTCGGTGTACACGGCCCAGCCTTCCGCGAACGAACCCGACCACAGCACTTTGCGCACAAGCGAAGGGTGACGGTTCGAGTACGCGAGCTGCACGTAGTGACCCGGGTACGCTTCGTGAATGGTGAGGATCTGGAGCATCGCGGAGTTGTACTCGCGGAAGAACGTTTCCTGCCGCGCCGCGGTCCAGTCCTTCGGCGGCGGGGCGACCGCGTAGAGGCTGTTCGCTTTCGGGTCGAGCGGCGGAGCCGGGTTCAGGTACGCGGCCGAAAAGCCGCGCTGGAACTCCGGCATCGCGATGATCTGACACGTGTCGGGATCGGGAAGTGTCAGGATCTTCTTGTCGCGAATGAAGTCCTTGATCTTCGCGACGGTCTTCTTCGCGTCGTCCACGATCGTGTCCGGCTTGCCATGATCCTTGCCGAGTTCGTCCAGAACGCTCTTGATCGTGGTGCGCCGACCGACCACGTCTTCGGGCGGCAGTGCCTTACCGGGGAACAGCTTCGACCACAGTTGTTTCGCGACGTAGTACATCTCGCGCTCGACGCGATCAGCCTCCGCCTCCGCGAGCTTCACCACCTCGTCGGCCGTGAGGCCGGCGTCCAACTCCAGTTCCAGCTTCTTCGCGAACTTGTCTTTCCCGAGTCGCCACTCGCCGTTCGACTTCGGCAGCAGTTCCGTTTCGAGCCACGTCTGATAGTCCTTGAGCGCCTTCACGGCGGCCTTGCACGGGGTAGCGAGCGGTTCGGTGCCGGGTGTCTCCTTCGCGAACTCGTAAATGTCCTTCTCGTAGAAGCCGATCGCGCCGAGGTTCCGCTTGATCGCGACTTCGGTGAGGTTTTTGGGCGGGTTCTTCAGACTCAGTTTCGCGGCCTCCACGATCTTCGGAATGCGATTGATGCGCTTCGCCGCGTTCTCGACGTTGCGCTCGCGCGGCAGCGTCGATTGCGTTAACAGAATGAACACGCTGTCCGAGATGTACTCGCCGTAGACTCGCGGGTCGAACTCGAACCGGTTGTCGTTCCCCGCGGACCACAGCGAGTATTTCAGCGTGTGCGACCAGATGTCGTAATCGATCTGCCCGTTCCGTGACAGTTTCTTGAAGTCGATTTCCTTTGCGAGTGTCGCGAGCAGCGTCTTGCCGCGGGCCACATCCTTCGCGCGTGCTTGCGGCGAGAGGTCGTCGAGTTGGTCGTCGAAGTCGTGGTTGCCCTGCTGCGTCGCGAACTGCGGGTGAAGCCTGAACTCCTCGTCGAGGTAAGTCTCGAAGAGCTTCTTGAGGCGACTATCTTCCACTCCAGGTTGTTGCGCCGCAGGCGCGTTCGTGGGACCGATCATGACGGCGGCACCGAGAAGAACAACGAAAGGGAACAGCGATCGCGACATGACGACTCCTGCGCGGGAATGGTGTCACCGGCAGACTACAATCCGGGGGCTCGAAGAAAAGGCGAGCGGGGGCGTAAACCCCTGATGAACCTCCCAGTTCAAGCGAACGGGAGAAGTTCATCAGGGGCTTACGCCCCCGCTCGCCAAGTGACAACGGCGTTTACGGCTCATCGTCGTAGGTCGACCGGCGCGAGGTGGGTTTCGCGTCCACATCCTTGCGGGTGCGCACGACGGGCGTCGAGGACATCGCCACGGGTCCGGCTTCGGGCGGTCCGCTGGGTGCGATTGCGGTCGGTACGGCTTGTATTGCCAGTGGTTCGGCGCCTGTGGGTTGTGCCGGTTGTTTTGTGAAGAGCACGGCGGCAACGATCACACCGACGACGCCGGCCAACATGCCCAGTTTCGAGTCGTTTGTCATGATCTTCGTCTCGTGAACGGGTGGGGCATGTGAACTATTCCTGACATTCCCTGGGGGCGGAAGGTCGACTCGAGCCGATTCGCGGTAAACTCTGAGCCGTCCGGCGTGGCGCGCTGCGCAACGCGCACTGCCCGCACGGACGATACAAATTAATGCACCAGGGGCGGCGCATGGAATTCGCGGGCGTGTTGGCGGTGTTCGTGGTGGTCGGTGCCATTGTGCTGGTGGTGAAGGGGTGGGACGTTCGACTCGTGCTGCTCGCCGCGGCGCTCGTCATCGCTTCAACCGCCGAAGCCACGGCCGCGCTCGGGTTCGGCGGCAAGACTGGAGCGATTCCACTCGTGGTGAGCGAGTTTCTCGCGACGTTCTCCAACGAGAAGTTCGTCATCCCGATCTGCACCGCGATGGGCTTCGCCTACGTCCTGAAGCACACCGGCTGCGAGCGACACCTCGTGTTGCTTCTGGTGAAACCACTCAGGTACGTCCGCGGGCTGCTGATACCCGGTGTGATCGCGGTCGGGTTCCTGGTGAACATCCCGCTGGTGAGCCAGACGAGTACTGCGGTGTGTCTCGGTGCGGTCGTGGTGCCGTTGATGCGCGCCGCGGGGTATTCGATGGCGACCATCGGCGCATGCCTGTTGCTGGGTGCGTCGGTTGGCGGCGAACTGTTGAACCCTGGCGCGCCTGAACTGCTCACGGTGGCCGCGAAGACGAACGTGCCGACCACCGTGCAGGCCGGGAAGTACCTGCCGCCGCTGGTGTTCACGCAACTCGTGGTGGCGACTCTTGTGTTCTGGGCGATGAGCGTGTGGTGGGAGCGCAGTGCGAAGGAGGCTTCGCCCGGCGCGGTCGAGGAACTACCCGCGAAGCCGCAAGCGGCTTCCGAACCCGAGCGTATCAACCTCCTCAAAGCGCTGGTTCCGCTGGTTCCGCTGGTGCTGCTGTTCGCCACGGCACCACCGTTTAACTTCATCAACATTCCTGATGCGTGGGTGGTGGCGCGCCAGGCCGACGGCACACGCAACCCGGCATACAGCAGCCGACTCATTGGTCTCGCGATGATGATCGGTGTGCTGGTCGCGGCGGTGGTCACGCCGAACAAGGCGCGCGACTGCGTGAAAGAGTTCTTCGCGGGCGCCGGCTACGGGTTCGCGAACATCGTGAGCCTCATCGTCATCGCGACCTGCTTCGGTGCCGCGATCAAATCGGCGGGGTTGGCGGAGGCGCTCGGCAAACTCATCGAAAACGCGCCGCACCTGATGCAACCGCTCGCCGCGCTGGTACCGCTCGTGTTCGCCGCGCTTTGCGGGTCCGGCATGGCGAGCACCCAGAGCCTCTACGAATTCTTCTACAAGCCCGCGGTCGCGCTCGGTCTCGATCCCGTCGCGGTCGGTGCGACGGTGTCACTGGGCAGCGCCGCGGGGCGAACCATGTCGCCGGTCGCGGCCGTTGTGCTGATGTGCGGCACGCTTTCCGGGACGAACCCGTTCACGCTCGCGAAGCGCGTCGCGGTGCCGCTGTTGGTGGGAATCACCGTCGTGATTCTGCTGAGGCTCACAGGACTGCTGAACCCGATTTGATTTTGCGGCCTGGACATTCCTGTCCGTGAGCGTGGTACGTATACCCGACTGCATGGACTTCGCAACAGCACGCCGGGATTCACTGGTTCGCTACCTCCGCCAGCACGTCAGCGGCGAGGTGCGATTCGACGACACCTCACGCGGACTCTATTCCACCGACGCCAGCCACTACCAGATTCGACCGCTCGGCGTGGTGCTGCCAAAAACGGTTGACGACCTCACCATCACGGTTCAGATCGCCGCGGACCTGAATGTGCCGATCACGGCACGCGGCGGCGGCACGAGCTTATCCGGCCAGAGCATCGGCCCCGGCATCGTCATCGACTGCTCGAAGTACCTCAACGCGGTTGGCGAAGTGGACGTGAGTGGGCGCAAGGTGCGCGTCCAACCGGGTGTGGTGCTCGATCAACTGAACCGCGTGTTGGCTCCGCACAACCTCATGTTCGGGCCGGACGTGGCGACCGCGAACCGGGCCACGCTCGGCGGGATGATCGGCAACAACTCCGCGGGCGCGCGGTCGATCGTGTACAAGCAAACGGTCGATCACGTTCGTTCGCTCTCCGTAGTGTTATCCGACGGCACGCGAACCGAGTTCGGGCCGCTCACGGAACTGGAGTACGAGCGCAAACTCGAACTGCGCACGCGCGAAGGCGATGCCTACCGCGCCGCGGATGGCGTGGTGCGCGATTGTGCGAACGAGATCGAGGCGCGCTTTCCGAAGATCATTCGCAAAGTTTCGGGGTACAACCTACCGGCCTTGTCGAACCGCCGGCGTGAGCCGGCTGGGTCGTTTGAGCTTAACACCCAGCCGGCTCACGCCGGCGGTTCGACGCGCAACCTCGTGCCTCTCCTCGTTGGAAGCGAAGGCACGCTCGCGGTAAGCGCGGAAGCGGAACTCGCACTCGTTCCGCGACTCAAGCACCGCGGGCTGCTCGTGCCACAGTTCGCGTCGCTCGGGGCCGCGCTCGACGCGCTTCAAGCGTGCCTCGAACTCGAACCGTCCGCGGTCGAACTGATGGACCGCATGTTGATTGACCTCGCACGCAATCAGCGGTTGCTGAAAGACGCGATGGGCGCAGTTCGCGGGCGCCCCGAAGCGCTGCTGATGGTCGAGTTCAGTTCCGACGACGCGGCCGACGTGTCGTACCGCGTTCACGAACTCCAGCGTCGCTTGACCGGATGCGCGGGCCTCACGGCAATCGTGCCGGCGCTCGACGCGGCCACACGCGACCCGCTCTGGGCGCTGCGAAGTTCCGCAGTGCCGCTGCTCTACGGAATGCCCGGCGACGCGAAGCCGGTCACGTTCTGTGAAGACGCCGCCGTCGCGCCGGAGCGCCTTCCCGAGTTCGCGGCGCGGTTCCGCGAAATCTTCCACCGGCACGGCACCGACGGCGCGTTCTACGGGCACGCGAGCGTGGGTTGTCTGCACATCCGCCCGGTGCTGAACATTCACGAATCGGCCGGCGTCGTGACCATGCGAAAGATCATGGAGGACGTGACCGACCTCGTGCTGGAGTTCAACGGCAGTCTGAGCGGCGAACACGGCGACGGACTCGTCCGCAGCGAGTGGAACCGCAAGATGTTCGGCCCGGTTGTGTACGAAGCGTTCCGACAGGTGAAACGCGGCTTCGATCCGGGCAACGTGCTGAATCCCGGTAAGGTGGTGGACGCGCCCGCGATGGAAGAAAACATGCGCGTACCGCCCGGTAAGATGCCGGAGATCGACCCGCCGACCGTCCTCGACTTCGAAAAGCAAGGCGGGTTCTTCCGCAGCATCGAACTGTGCAACGGCGCTGGCGTGTGTCGCAAGACACAGGGCGGTGCGATGTGCCCAAGCTATCGCGCCACGAAGGACGAACAGGACACGACACGCGCGCGAGCGAACGCGCTACGGCTCGCGCTCACGAACGAAGACCCGCCCAAGAGCCGGCACGCGCCGATCGGTCAGCGATGGATCGCGGAAGTAATGGACCTGTGTCTGTCGTGCAAGGCGTGCAAGGCGGAGTGCCCCAGTAATGTGGATGTCGCGAAGCTGAAGGCGGAGTTCCTGCACGCCTATTACGCGCATCGAATGCGCCCGCTGGGGCACCTGTTGGTGAAGCACGTTCACCGGCTCAGCCCGCTCGCGGCCCGGTTCGCGGGCCTGAACAACTGGTTGACACGACGGCCCGCGGTACGCCGCATCATGGAAGGCTACGCGGGCATCGACCGCCGGCGCAGCCTCCCGGAGTGGCACCGCGACCACTTCCGAAGGTGGTTCGCGAAGCGCGACAACAGGGGGCTTACGCCCCCCGCTCGCCAAGTCGTTCTGCTCGACGACTGCTTCACGACCTACCAAGAGCCGAACATCGGGCGCGCCGCGGTGACGCTGCTGGAGCGTGCCGGCTATGCGGTGGAACTCGCGAACATCTGCTGCGGACGCGCGATGCTCTCGAAAGGCTTCCTCACCGACGCGCGTAAGCTCGCGCGCGACGGCATCGCGAAACTCGACCGTTTCGCGGCCGCCGGGATTCCGGTTCTCGGCCTCGAACCGAGTTGCATCCTGTCGCTGTCCGACGAGTGGCCGGAGTTGGTGCCCGGTCCCGCGGCTAAGCGCGTCGCGGCCGCCGCGGAGATGGCCGACGGGTGGCTCGCGCGCCAGGTGAGTGACAACGGGTTGTCACTGGATGTGTCGCCACTTGTGGGCAAGGCGCTATTGCACCCGCACTGCCACCAGAAAGCGCTGATCGGCTCGAAGGGAACTACGGACGCGCTCCGGCTAGTGCGCGGGTTAGACGTGACCGTGTTGGACGCGGGGTGTTGCGGAATGGCGGGCGCGTTCGGCTACGAGAAGCAGCACTACGACGTCAGCGTGAAGATCGCGAACTTAGAACTGATACCGGCAGTAAACGCGAACCCAACCGCGACCGTCATCGCGACCGGCACCTCGTGCCGCCATCAAATCCGCGACCTCACCGGCCGCGTCGCGCTTCACCCGCTGGAAGTGATGGCCGGCGAGGGGTAGGCCGACGCTCGTATCCCGTCCTTCAATGGGTCGCCATCATCGGCAAGTAGCGTCGCTTCGGCGGTGATGTACGCGGTGCCGGTGATACTCGGGATCACTGCGCCCGGTGTGCCGGTCGGTTCTACACGCCCCTCGAACACGCTCCCGGTGATGCTCTCCTGCCGCCACACTTCGCCCGGTTTCAACTTGCCGTCCGCGAACAGGCACGCCAGCTTCGCGCTCGTGCCGGTGCCGCACGGCGAGCGGTCGTAAGCCTTCCCCGGACACAGCACGAAGTTCCGCGAATGGTTGGCCGCATCGACCGGCGGGCCGAACAACTCGACGTGATCAACCGGTTCCGAGAACGCCGCGTTGACGGCCCGGCGGATGCGCCACGTCACTTCCGTGAGGCGTTCCACGTTCGCGACGCGCAACTCCTCGCTGTGCTCTTTCACCAGGAAGAACCAGTTTCCGCCCCACGCGATGTCGCCCGTGACACGGCCCAATCCTTCGACCTCCACTGACACGTTCGCGTGTTGCCGATAACTCAGGACGTTCTTCACGGTGACGCGGTGAGCGTCGTGTAGCGTGACCGCGACCACGCCCACCGGCGTTTCGATCCGGTGTAGGCCCGGTGGCATGCTGCCCAGGTGCGCGAGCGTGATCGCGAGGCCGATCGTGCCGTGTCCGCACATGCCGATAGTGCCAACGTTGTTGAAGAAGATGACGCCGGCCGCGTTCGCCGGGTCGTGTGGTTCGCACAGCAGCGCGCCGACGAGCACGTCCGAGCCGCGCGGTTCGTTCACCACGCACGAGCGAAACGTGTCGAACCGCTCGCGGAATACCTTCGCGCGTTCGGTGAGCGGCCCCGTCCCGAGGTCAGGCCCGCCAGCGATCACCACACGCGTCGGTTCGCCGCCGGTGTGCGAATCAATAACGGAAATGCGTTGCATGGCGTGTCCTGGCGAACCCTGGCCGCAAGGCCGGGGGTGAGTGAGTGGTAGTGCGCTGGCGCCGGTGGAGGGTGTTTGCACCCCCGGCCTTGCGGCCGGGGCTCGCCTTAGCGCTTGGGCCGCGTTGCGATCGCGGTGCGGATTAGCTTCAGCACGTGTTCGCGTTCGGCGCCCACGAGTGGCAATCGCGGAGCGCGACACAGCTCACTGCCGTAACCACACTCGGCCGACGCGAGTTTGATGTACTGCACCAACTTGACGTGCGTATCCAAATGCAACAGCGGCGTGTACCAGCGGTATACTTCCAGCGCCTCTTTCCACTTCCCGGCTTGAGCCAAATCCCACAGCAACCGGTTCTCGGCGGGGAAGGCGTTCACCAAGCCGCTCACCCAGCCGACCGCGCCGAGGATCATACATTCCACAACCAAGTCATCGACGCCCGCGAAGATCACGTAGCGGTCTTTAGTCAGGTTAATGATGTCGGTGATGCGCCGCGGGTTGTCGCTCGACTCTTTGATACACGCAAACTTCGGTTCGTCGGCCATCTCAACGAACATCTCAGGTGTGATGTCGACCTTATACGCCGGCGGGTTGTTGTAGATCATGATCGGCAGATCGGTCGCCTTCGCCACGGCGCGGAAGTGGGCGATCGTTTCGCGCTCGTCGGTCTTGTACACCATCGGCGGCAACACCATCAAGCCATCGGCGCTGAGCTTTGCGGCGTCCG
Organism: Planctomycetia bacterium; assembly: GCA_005772955.1. Lineage (GTDB taxonomy): Bacteria > Planctomycetota > Planctomycetia > Gemmatales > Gemmataceae > Gemmata. Next base: position 10,765 of record SXID01000149.1, on the reverse strand, counting down.
CGGCCCACCGGCACGCGCCTGCGGTGGTGTACTCCGCGACGCCGACCAGCACCGGCACACGCTTACCGATGTGCGCGACGGTCGCCTTCAACAACTCCTTCTTCTCGCTGGGGTCGAGCGTGGTGTTCTCGCCCACGCTGCCCATCATCACCAACCCGTGAACGCCGGCCGCGAGCATCGCGTCGATGTGTTTGAGCGTGCCGGGGATGTTGAGCGCCTGGTCCGCGTGGAACTGCGTGCAGACCGCGGGGAAGACGCCGCGCCAGGTAACGGACATGGGGAACCTCAGGGTAAGGATGAGGGAGGAAGGATGAAGGGAAGACCAAGAGCAGACAGTCAACGAGTTCGCGACTTCTGTCTTGATTCATCCTTCATCCCTACTTCTGCACGGGTGCATACACGATGCGGAAGCCGACGTATTCGAGGCGATCGGTCGGCCGCCGACCGTCGCGTGAGGCCGAGCGGACGCCGGAGGCGGGAGACTGATACGAGCCGCCACGGATCGTGCGTTTGTCGCCGTCGGCTGGGCCGGTGGGGTTGTCACGCGGCGCGTCCTTGTACGCGCCCGGCTTGTACCAGTCGCTGCACCACTCCGCGATGTTGCCGTTCATGTCGTAGAGTCCGAACTTGTTCGGCTCGGTCTTGCCCACGTCCTGCGCGAACCGGAGCGGCTTGTTCGGTTCGCCGCCGATCCCCAACGGGTCGTCTTCGGTCGCGCGGAACACCGCTTGCGTGCCGAAGTTGGCCGCGGGGCCGCACGCGAACGGTGTGTCGGTTCCGGCGCGCGCGGCGTACTCCCACTCCGCTTCCGTCGGCAACCGGTAGGCCCAGCCCTTGCGCGCCCACGTCTGGCCCTTCTCCTTCTCGGTCATCTTCCGGCAGAACTCGTTTGCCTCGTCCCAGGTCGCGGCATCGACGGGCAGCGATTCTGGACGCGCCGCGATTCGCGCGGCCTTCGACTGGTTGGTCCCCATCACCTTGAGGAACTGGCCGTTGGTGACCTCGGTCGCAGACACGAAGAACGGTCCGCTGATCGTGACCTCACGCACCGGCCCCTCGCGTCCGTCCGGCTCGCGCCCAGTTTCGCCCTCGGGCGATCCCATGCGGAACGTTCCGCCCTCCAACCGGACCATCTTCATGTCCTGCGTGTTCGTGAACGTGTCCGGTGGCGGCGGATCCGTCTTCAGGAAGACGCGGTACACCGCGAACCCCAGAACAGCAACGACGAACAGCGCGCCGAGAGCGACGAGTACCGCCCCGACTGGGAACCCGCCCTCGGACCGTCTCCGGATCGGGTCGTCCTCGGTGGTCTGCGGCGGGAGCTTGAACACCTGACTGCTTGGGTTCGGGTCCGGGAGCGGCAGTGGCATTCCCGGTGGCGTGTACACCGGCGGCGCGTACGTAGGGACCAGGTGCGGCCCGGCGGGCATCGGGTTGCGGCCGGAACTCGGACCGACGAACGCTCCGGTGCCGACCGTCGACGCGGGGCAGAATGGCAAAAGCGCGAACGCCAGATGCTCGGGCGTCTGGGGCCGGTCCTCGGTCCGCTTCGCCATGCACCAGTGGATGATTTGCTCGATCTGCGCGGGCGCGTCGGGGCGCTGCAGGAGTAAACTCGGCGCCGGGTCGGTGCAGTGTTTGAGGAGCTTCTCGGTCGGGGTCGCGCCGTCGAACGGCACCTTGCCCGTGAGGATGTAGTACAGCGTGCCGCCCAGCGCGTAGATGTCTGCGCGGATGTCCACGGCCATTGGGTTACGGGCCTGCTCCGGCGCGAGGAAGTCCGGCGTCCCGATGACGAACCCTTCCTGCGTGATGCGGTGCGCATCCTCGCCCCCGGGCGGTTCCATGAGCCGCGCCAACCCCAGGTCCACCAGTTTCACCGCGCTCCCGTTGCGCGGCACGATGATGTTCGACGGCTTGATGTCGCGGTGAACCAGGCCGCGCTCATAAGCGTGCTGAAGCCCGAACGCCGCCTGGCGGATCGCGTCGCACGCTTCCGGTATCCCCATCGGGCCGTTGTCGCGGACGATCTTCGTGAGGTCGGCGCCGTCGATCAGTTCCATCACGTAGAAGTGGTGCCCAGATACCTCCTCGGCGTCGTACACCTTGACCACGTTTGGGTGGTCCATCGCGGAGAGCGCGCGAATTTCTTGCAGGAACCTTTCGATGGTGAGGGCGTGACTGAGCTTCTCCTTGCGGATCACCTTGAGGGCCACGCTTCGGCCCATACGCGTGTCCTGAACCTTGTACACGCGGCCCATGCCGCCCTCACCGAGGATCTCGAGCAGGGTGTACCGGCCTGCGATCTTCAGCGCCGCACCGCGGCCCTTCGCGATCTCGCGAATCTGGTACGGCGTGAGCCACCCGCGCCGGTGGATCTCCTTCGCCATCCCCTGAAGGTCCGGGCGCGCGTACGCGAGCCATCCCCACAGTTCGCGGAGTTGTGTGTCGGTCAGGAGCCGGCTGGATTGCAGGCTCTGATAGAAGGTGGCCGTCGCGTCGGCGGCGCTGCTCATCGAATGGTCACCGGATGTCTGCGAGTGCGAAGGTGTCGTCTGTTGTACCAAGGCGAGCGGGGGGCGTAAGCCCCCCGAGTGACCTTCGCGTGTCCGAAGGCGCGAAGGTCACCTTTCGGTATGTTAGTTCACACCGAGAACGGAGCCGCACCATGCCGAAGATCACCGTCAACGACGAACCCAGGACGTTTCCCGACCCGCTCACGGTCGCGGACTTGTTATCCCACCTCGGCAAGGACGCGAACAAGCTCGCGGTCGAAGTGAACCGCGACCTCGTGCCGCGTTTGGATCACGCTGCGCGCGCGTTGAAGGAAGGCGACGCGGTGGAAATCGTCACGCTCGTCGGTGGTGGGGCCGCGCTCGACCCGCCGCTCGACAAGCCGTTGAAGGTCGGGAAGTTCGTGTTCAAGTCGCGGCTTTTCACGGGCACCGGGAAGTACCCGTCGTACGGCCTCATGCAGCAGTGCATGGACGCGAGCGGGTGCGAAGTCACCACTGTGGCGGTGCGCCGCGAACGCCTCATCGACAAGGACGGCAAGAGCATCCTCGACTTCCTCGACCTGAAGCGGCTCACGATCCTGCCGAACACGGCGGGCTGCTTCAGCGCGGACGACGCGATCCGCCACGCCCGGCTCGCGCGCGAACTGCTCACCAACCTGGAGAACCCCGGCGCGGACTGGGTTAAGCTCGAATGCCTCGCGGACAAGCGGACGCTGCTCCCGGATCCGATCGACACGCTGAAGGCAACCGAGCAACTCGTGAAGGACGGCTTCACGGTGTTGGTGTACACGAGCGACGATCCCGTTCTCGCTAAGCGTCTCAAAGAAGCGGGGGCCGCGAGCGTGATGCCCGCGGGCAGCCCGATCGGGAGCGGTCAGGGCGTTCTGAACCCGAACAACATCCGCATCTGTTTGGAGTACCTGAAAGAGAACGACCCCGATTACCCGGTGATTGTGGACGCGGGCGTGGGCACCGCGAGCGACGTGAGTGCCGCGATGGAACTGGGCTTCGACGGCGTGTTGCTGAACACCGCGATCGCGAGTGCACGCGACCCGTTGCGCATGGCGTGGGCAATGCGATACGCGACCGATGCGGGCCGCCTGGCGTACCTCGCGGGCCGCATCCCGAAGCGACTCTACGCGAACGCGAGCAGCCCGACCGAAGGTATGATCGCGAGCAGTGAAAGCAAGTAAGGCCAGCCGAAGGCGGGTCGCTTGCGGCCCGAAGGGCCTCGCTCCCTCAGCACAGACCAACGGCCTGGGGTCTTGGGGGACGTGGGGACATGGCTCGTGCGTGCACTCGGCGCGGCGGCGTCTCCGAGGTCGTCGCGGTCCGCGAACGGGAACGGCACCGTCTCCTCCGTATTCAAGCGAGAGGAACAACGCCGATTTCGCGCACCACTTCCGCCAAACGGTCGATCTCCGCTTCCGTTGTGTAGAAGTGGTGGCTCACGCGAAGCAGCAACCGGTCCGGACGCTCGACCACGGGGATTTCCACGCGACGCGCCCACAGTTCCTTCCGCAACTTCGGTGCGCTCACGCCCGGCGGCAAGTTGAACGCGGTCATCGCGCCGCACATCCCCGGTGTGGCCGGTGTTGCGAGTGACAGCTCAGTGTCACCGATCACCCGCCGCGTGTACGCGGCCAGCTCCGCGATGCGACTCCGCACGTTGTCGAAGCCGAACTCCGTTTGGAAGTCGATCGCAGCGGGCACTGCGAGCCACGGGCAGCAGTCACGCGTCCCCTCGAACTCCAGAAAGCGGATGCGCGGCGTGCTGCCGTAGCCGTCGCGCCCGTCGGGACCGGCGGATTGCGTTACTTCGCCGATTGGGTACTTGTCCGCATGGTAGCCCCAACTCACGTGAAGCGGTTGGAGCCGGTCTTCGTTGCCGGGACCGATCACGAGGAAACCTGCACCGCTTGGCGCGAGCAGCCACTTGTGCAGGTTCCCCGTGTAGAAGTCCGCGTGCACGTCGGAGACGTTCAACGGGACGTACACCGGCGCGTGCGCGCCATCGACGACCGTGGTGATGCCGCGTTTGCGAGCTTCGGCGCAAAGCTCCTTCGCAGGGAGAACCAATCCTGTTGGCGAAAGCACGTGGCTGAAGAAAAGGAGTCGCGTGCGCGGTGTCATCGCCTTCGTCGCGGCGCGCACGATCTCCGCGGGGTCGGTTGCCATGGTCGGCAGAGGGAATGTGCGGATCGTTAGTCCCTGGCGCTGCGCGACGCGCTCCCAACACCAGATCATCGCCCCGTACTCGTGATCGCTCATCAAGATTTCGCCGGGCGCGTTCAGCCGCAACCCGGACGCGACCAAGTTAATCGCTGCGGACACGTTCGTCGTGAAGACGAGCCGGTGCGCAACGGTCCCGAGGAACGCGGCTGTACGTTCTCGTGATTCCCACAATAATGGTGGTGCCTGACGAACGAAGAAGTCCGTCGGCCCGGCCGCGAGTGCGTACCGCAGTTCCGTGACGCGGTCGAACACGGGTTGCGGCAGCGGCCCGAACGAGCCGGTGTTGAGCATCGTCACGGTCGGATCGAGGATCATCTGCGTGCGTGCGCCGCTCCAGTCGGGTCGTGCGCCGCGCGCCTTCGGCTCGCGGCTAACTGAGGTGTCGTTCATTCTTCCTCTCTGGTCCTCTGTTCTCTGACTTCTGTTCTCGGATCTCTGCCTCGGCCACCCCTGTTCTCTGATCTCTGCTTTCTGAGGGGTTGACAGACGCCTTGCGCCCCGCCATCGTCTAAGGATACATACCGATACCCTTCCTGGGGCGGCGAGAGCCGACAGGTGACATGTCCACCTCGAAAGAACAAGAGATCGAAGAACTTCCACCCGACGAGAGCGAGCCGAAGGAAGGCAAATCCAAGTCCAAAGGCAAGCCGGTCGTCAAGGAGCCGGGCGCCAAAGCGGCGAAGGCGAAATCGGGGAAAGAGGCCAAGGCCGCCGAGGAGAAGGGCACACGCGCTGCCGAGCGCTCACGCCGCGAAGCCGACCCCAACGCGCGAAGGGTACCGTACCCGGCCAGCCCGGACGACGTGCCCGAGGGCTTGACCGACTACGCCGAATCCTACGTCAAGCAGCAGAACCTGTTGCTCGCGGGTTTGTTTCTGTTCCTGATGCTTTACATCGGGGCCGTGCTGTTCTTCGCGCTCGTCGGCACCTGGTGTGTGTGGAGCCTCGGCCACTGGTTCCTGATCAAGGTGATCGGCATCGTGTTCTCCTCGTTCTTCTTCCTGTACCTCGTGAAGGGCTTCTTCAAAAGCCATCCGATGGACAAGGAGATGCACATCGAGATTACCGAGGACGAGCACCCGGTCCTGTTCAAGTTCATCGAGCAGTTGTGCGACGAACTTGGGGCACCACTGCCCAACAAGGTGTTCGTCTCACCCGACGTGAACGCGGCCGTCATGCCGCGGACCAGTCTCATCAACCTGTTTGTCGAGCCGAAGAAAGACCTGCTCATCGGGCTGGGCCTCGTGAACAGTTGCAACCTGAGCGAGTTCAAGGCGGTTCTCGCGCACGAGTTCGGCCACTTCAGCCAGTCCGCGATGGCATCGAGTTACACCTACGTCGCGAGCCGCATCATCGGCGACCTCGTCGAAGGCGAGGACTGGTTCGACCGGATGATCAACTGGAGCAAGAAGCAGGACAACGCGTTCGCGGTGTTCGGGCACGTCGTCGGGGCGCCACTCTGGATCACGCGGAAGATCCTGGAGCAGTGCTACAAGATCATCACCCTCCAGCGGCTTGCGGTCAGCCGCGAGCGCGAGTTCCACGCGGACCTCGTCGCCGTCAGCGCCGCTGGCAGCAACGCGGTGGTTCACTGTCTGCTCCGCACCGATTTCGGCCACCAGTGCTTCATCCAGGCGCTCAACGACCTGTCCACCGCGATCGACCACAAGCTGTACTCAAACGACCTGTACCTGCACCAGGATCGCGCCTCCGCGGTGGTGCGGCGGAAGAAAAAGGAGCTGGAACTCGGCCTGCCTCCCGCGTTCAAGAGTCTGCACGAGGGGAAGAACACCGAGGTGTTCGACGCCGAGGAAGAGGAGATGACCGACGAGATTCCGCCGATGTGGCGGACCCACCCGTCGAACTCGGACCGCGAGAAGAACGCGAAGGAGCAGTTCGTGGGCGCCGTCGTTGATCACCGGTCCCCGTGGGTACTGTTCGACGCGCCGGCCGAAATCAAGGAGCGGATGACCTATAAGTTCTACCGCATGGTGTTCAAGATCCCCAAGAACACCGACCTCGCCGACGCTGCCAAGGTGCAGAAGTTCATCGATAACGAGCATGCCGACACGACCTACGACCCCAAGTACAAGGGTGCTTACGACGATCGCCCGCTCGAACCCGGCGACCTGGGAGAACTCAACACCATCCTCCGCGACAAGCCGTGGGACGACGATCGCATGGAGAAGGTGCTGACGAAGTTGTACGACGGGTGCGAGGAACACGCGGAAGCGCACGCCGAACTGTACAAGGAGGCGCAGGCGCTGCGCAGCAGCATCGTCGGCCGCCCGTCGTCCAAGTTGAAGCGGCGGATCGAGGACGTGGAGAAGAAGCAGGACGAGAACTGGGAGTGGTTCAAGTCGTTCGACCGCCGCGTGTACCTGCTGCACGTGCAGATGGCCTCGCAGGTGGCCAAAGAAGAGAAGGAAGAACTGATCGAGCGGTATCGGTTCCAGTTGGAGGTGCAGCGTCTGTACCAGGAGTCGCGGGCCGCGTTCAACGAGGCCGACAAGTACCTGACGGCCCATGCCATGAACCAGCGAAACGAGATTAATCTCGGGCCGGAGTTCGTAGGCGAGGTGCTCCGCGTCCTTCGCGAGTCGTGGAAGGCGCTGAAGAAGATCATCAAGGATGCGCGCGAGATCAATCTTCCTGCGATGAAGAACTTCGAGGAAGGCGAGAGCTTGGTGGACTTCATCCTCGAAGGGAAGATGGTGCCGGAACCGCCGCTCGATTACGCGAAGGGCGCGTGGATCAACAAACTGATGACGCAGCTTCAGGGCGTGCGGACGAAGTGCTTCCGGCTCCACTTCAAGAGTGTCGGCGGCATCCTGCGGCTCCAGGAGCAGATCGCGACGAAGTGGATGGCCGCGCGCGAGCCGATTGGTGCCGAGGTGGTCGAGGTCGAACCGATCGAGGCCGAAGTCATCCCCGCGGAAGTCATTCCCGACGAGTTGATGGAGGCGGAAGTGATCCCCGCGGAGGTGAGCGAGGCCGAGCCGATTGCGGCCGAGGTCACTTCCGCGACCGCGTCGGTCGTGTCGCAGGCCGAAACACCGAAGGCGATTGCCGCGTTTGTGGTGGCCTCTTCTGTGGCCGCCGCGCCCGAACTGCACTCGCCTCAGCCAAGTCCCGCGGCCGAACCCGCTGCACGGGTGAACGTGTTTGACTTTGACACGACCGCGCCGGAACCGATCGCCGGGGCGATTGCGTCGGCACCGCCTGCCGAGATGCCGGGCGAAGCGGGCTTCTCGCTGAACGCGGAATCGGCACCACAACCCGAACCCGCGAAGCCAACGCCCGGTGCGGTGCCGGTTGCGGCGGCCGGTCTCTTCTCACTCGATAATGACGCACCGGTGAAACAGAAGGCGGAGAAGGAAGCACGGGAAGTGGCGGAGAAAGCAGCGCAGTCGCAGTCGCGGTTGCCGGGCGTGGTGCCGGCGTCGCGCGTCGTGGCGTCCGAGGCGAAGCCTACTCCGAAGACCGACACGAAGCCGGCCACCGGCAAGCGCCCGGCGATTCGGATCACGCTGGTGCGGCCAGGTGAGAAGTCACCGCTGGCGAAGTAGTTGCTGACGGTATTGGTGGGCGCAGGACACGGTTTGGGGAGGCCTCCCCAAACCGGGTCCTGCGCCCCGACAACACGTCTGGCGTTCCCAATCTCCGAATCTGGTGGGGCTAGCGCGTCTCGCCGGGTTGTGCCGACTGCTCCGACCGTCCGAAGTGAGCCGGCTGGTGCCTCTGTGCCGGTCTCGCCGGTTTCAGGCGCGGGAAGGTTGGGGGGAATCACGCAAGCTGACTGTTACAACGCCCGCGCATCGCGCACATTTCTCATACGCGGTGACCTCTTAGTGCCGCGCCTCCACGATTCGCCTCGGTGACGTGAACGCAGGGCACCATGAGAAACCAACTCGGTCTGTGGATATTCGCTTTCGCGGCGCTGGCGGGGCTGGCGGAACCGGCTCTCGCTGGTCACTGCGGCACGTGCCGCTACCCACGGGGTTTCGTTACGCCTGACCAGTGCGTCACCCCCGTCGTCACCAGCACCGTTCGGTATCAACCGGTGATCGAACAGCATCAGACGGTGTGTTACCGTCCAGTTTACCGCACGGAATACCGGGCGGAACAGTTCACGACCTACCGCCCTGTCCACGAGACGACCTACACATCCGAGAAGTACGTGGTGCAGCGTCCGGTTGTCGAGCACTACGAAACCGTTCGCAATTACACCGTGAACCGCCCGGTGTACGAGACGCACCTTCAGGAGCAGCAGTTCACCGTGATGAAGCCGGTCACACGCACCTTCCAGGTGGCCGTGCCGTACTGCACCACGCAACCCGTCTACGAGCGGCACGTGAAGGACGTGTCGCACGTGGTCATGCGGCCCCACGTCGAAGAGTGCCAGGTCGCGGTGCCATACTGCGTGATGAAACCCGTGGTCGAGCACCACGTCCGTCGGAACACCTACACCGTGAACCGGCCCGTGGTCGAACACTACCAGGTGCCGGTTACTTACATCGTGAACCGGCCCGTGGTCGAACAGCATGTACGCGAAATTCCTTACACGACCCATCGTGCCGTCAAGGAGCCGTACTGCGTTGAGGTTCCTTACTGTGTGATGAAGCCGGTTTACGAGACGCACACGAAGGACGTTCCCTACACCACCTTGCGCACCGAAACGCAACAGTATCAGGTCGCGATCCCGTACTGCACGTTACGGCCCGAGTACACGACGCAGACGTTCTACACGCCGGTCGCGACCTATCGCACGGAAGTGGATTACGTCACGCAGCAGCGCGTGAGCTACATCACCGAACCGGTCGTAACTGAACACGTCGTGAAAGTCTGCAGTGGCCGCTACGAGACAGTCACCGACTACATCCCCGGCCCGGTGGTGACACGGGCGGTCCGCACGCCGGGCACGTGTGTCTTCGATCCCTGCACCTGCACCAGTCACTACGTTCCCGGTTGCCTGACACACCAGACGTTCCAGTGTCCAGGCCGAACGGTGTGCAAGAAGGTGTGGGTGCCTCACGAAGAATGCCGTGTGGTGAAGGAATGCCGGATGGTCTGCAAGCCGGTCTGCACCACGGTTCAGGTGCCGGTGTGCCGCAAGGTGTGCCAGACCGAAATGAAAGCTTGCACCAAGACCACGTGTCGGCTCGTGAAGGAGCAACACGTCCGCTACGAAACGCGCCAGCACTGCTACAAGGTGGCGGAACAGCACGTGCGGCAGGTGTGCTACACGACGTGTCGCATGGTGCCGGAACACCACACCCGCACGGAAACGCGATTCCGCTGCTACACAGTAGCGGAGCAGCACGTTCGGCGCCACTGTTTCACGACGTGCCGCATGGTGCCTGAACAGCATGTGAAAATGGTCACACGAACCCGGTGCTACGCGGTGCCGGAGGTGAAGACGTGCGAGATTCCGTACAAGACGTGCCGGTGGGAGAAGGAAGAACACGTCCGCTACGTGACCCGCCGTCACTGCACGATGGTCCCGGAGACAGTCACGCGACAGGTGTGCTACACGACGTGCCGGCTGGTGAAGCAAGAGCACGTTCGCTACGAAACGCGGTGTGTGGTGGAGAAGGTGCCGGTGGTGTGCGTTCGGCACGTTCCCGTGACAACGTGCCGGTGGGTGTGCGAGCAGAAACAGTGCGTGGAACGCCACTGTCGCGTGAACTACGTGTGCGAGGAGCGAGTCCGTTGCGTACCGGTCACGACCTGCAAGGTGATCCCCGAAACGCACTGCCGGTTGGTGCCCTACACCACCTGCCACACGGAAGCGTTCACCCTGAACTACTGCGTGAAGCGATACGTGCCGGTGTGCGTGCCTGTGTGCCCGTGATTTCGGGGTGGTCCGCGAGTTGAAGTTCCCCACGAATGGTGGACAGTGGGAAAGCGGTGTAAACTCTGAACACTGAGGAGACACACCGATGGCTGGTACGCGCAAGGTTTACACAGCGGAGTTCAAGCTCCGGGCCGTGAAGATGATCACCGAGCAGAAG